>JAGGAA010000340.1 GCA_017889675.1 Bacillota bacterium
TACTTCTCGCCCACCAAATAATGTTGGTAGGTATTCTACACTAATATATACCGAATTACCACGCTTCTTGCCAGGAGCCATTTTATTTTGGCGAGATACTATTTGTTGATTTTCATCCCAGTTGACCGAAGTATTTAAACTATCAGCCAATGCCATAACAGGTATCTGCTTGTCACCAGCTATTGAAATTATGTGTTCTATGCGCATTGTTCCGTTTATCTTGAGCTTGTGAGTTTGGGCAAATTCAATTTGCCTGTCAGGAACCGCCTGAATCAACGACTTCAAGAAGGTATCTTCCACCAAACCGTCTAATCCAGCACTGACAAGTGCCTGTTTAACACTAGCCAGTGTAATCTTCTGCCTACCATAGACATCCGGATAGATGCCAATAGAGGCTTTTCCGCTGGCATCTATCCGCACTTTAACCCGCTCATACTCTATCTTAACCGGCGTATCGCAAGTAAGACGGCTTACCAATGGCAATCTGGTATTCCTTGAGCAGAGTATCCCCTTGGCACAGTTCCAGCGTACGACTAGGAAGATTGATGATAATTTGCGGCAACACAGCCTGCTTAATGGCCTGTACATTAACAGGCAGAAAAGTCATAATAAATCCTAAAATTATCCAAAAAACTTGTTTGCATACCCGCTTCTTATCCATACTGCCATCCCCTTTTAGCAAATGCCTAAGACAATAACATATATGAATCGGCAGCGATTGATATGCGTGAATTACTTGGACAAACCATAAAAAAAAAGATAAAGCAACACATTACAATTGTGCTACCTTATCTTTTTCAACTTGTACTTAATTAAAAGCCCAATTCTTCACCGATAATAATTACCTCAACATCGGTAGCTGCTGGCTTTTTGTGCATAACAGTAGTGACATTACATATCCGGGTTGGCCCCTGGCAATCCATGCATTCGCCTGTAACCGTGCAGGGATTCGGGCGATTTAGCCGTTTATTATTAATAGGAGCAGCAAACAGCTCAATCCTGTCCATTGCAGTCTCAAGATTGGTAACAATTTTATTAACGCCAGTAATCACAATTACTTTCTTGGGCCCGAAGATCATCGCCGCCACCCGGTTGCCCGCACCATCGACATTGACAAGCTCACCCTTTAGCGTAAGCGCATTGGTGCCTGTTAAAAACACGTCACAAGTCATTTCCTTGCGGCGAATCTCCAGTGTCTCTTCCGGCGATAAACCAGGTTTGTTATGATTAAATACAGTATTGCCCCGTTCCTCAAGCAGCGCGTCAATACCAACCTCTTTAATTGTCCAGGAGCCGCCAATACCTACGGTCACATCATTAGGAATAAGGGTAGCGATTTTGTCTAATGCTTCTTGTTTGGTGTTTACATAGCTAGCGATAAAATGATTCTTCTGCAAAGCTTCCACGACTTTAGCACCAATTGTCTGATTGTGCCAGGTTTTAAATTCGCTCATGCTCATTTCTCCCCTCAACTAATATGTATTAGGAAAACAAGGGCCGCTTGCTCATATACGCCACAGCCATTTCTCTCATTTCCTCAGCAGTATATTGATTGTACACCATGTTTATATGCTTGGCGTAGGATAAGCCGTTAAAACTACCATTGGCTTGGATGGTGATAGACTCATTAAGTTTATCGGCAAAGTCCGGCGTGAGTGCTACTTCCTCTACTGCTTTCACAATACCATCAGTTGCATCTACCAGCGCAATCTGGAGCGTACCGGTAGCTATCGCTTCCTGCGGATACACGCGAATACCTGACGGCACAGTATGCCAGGAATAGGGCGCATCATTCCACTTACCTGTCCCCAATTTAAAGAGCAAAAAAATAATAGGACCATCAATGTATAGACCTAACTCGACTACACCACTCTTGATATCTTCAATTTCCTGATCGCTAATTCCTGCTTTGACAATAAGCAGACTATGCCCCTCATTATCTAAACGATACCTAATCTTCTCTTCCAGCTTACCTTGCCCTGGTATATATAACTGCCCAACCTTGCCTGTCGGCATGGCTTGTCCACCACTTTTCACATATATTCTACTTTTTATATTATAACATTATCCATATAGATAATCAAAATAAGTCGCCTTTGTGCAGTATTGTTAAGAAAATCTTACAGAAGTTTTTTATCTCTGTTTTGTAATAATTTGATGTTATTTTCGGGAAACTATATATAACAAACTACTAGGAGGCGATTCTTGTGTTACAGCACAAATTCAGGGGATGCGACAATTGCCTGGAAAGCAGCTCCTGTGAATTTTCCTCAGAGTTCTGCCCTAAAACCGTGCTTGATCACAAGCTTGATAGCGATTTAGCCGCAGACCCTGTATTTAAAAAATACCAGGAATTTTACCAGCGCTTAAAAAACTAGCGACTACTATAAGGAGGTCGCCGTGAAAACTGAAATAAAATACTATCACGGTAAGGGATTTAGCAAAAACCTCTCCTCTGTTACCATCTTAGCTGGTGCTCGCACCGACCCGGAAATCCAGAAAAACATTGAGAAAGCCCGCCCCAAACGCAAAAGCAACGGACAGGCTCACCAAGTATTTTAAACTCTATAGAAAATATCTCGTCTGTTGCTTATGGCTGCCACCTGGCAGCCTATTTTTTGGGTTGCAGCTAGATTAATGCCTTTTGGCATACCATCATTTCCTTCCATAACAGCTAGTACCTCTTCCAACGCAGCATTACCTGCACGCTCACCGATACCAGCGGCAGTTACACTGGCAAACAGTGCCCCACTTTGTAAGG
>JAGGAA010000073.1 GCA_017889675.1 Bacillota bacterium
CGCATTAATATTGAACCAGCAAAAGGACGCTAGATATAGTATAAATATGAACTTTACCACGATCTTATTATTGACAAAACGAACAAATGTTTGTATAATATGCTTATAGTTGTCGGGGGAGGTTTATATTACCATGGATAAGACAAAAGATTTTGAAAAGAATCTAGAAATGGATAAAGTTAGAGCACTTGAAAATGCTATGCGTCAAATAGAAAAAGATTTTGGCAAAGGCGCAATAATGAAGCTTGGCGAAGCAGCTGCCAAAATGAATATTGAAGTTATTCCTACAGGGTCGTTGCCGCTTGATATTGCTCTCGGGGTCGGCGGCGTGCCGCGGGGACGGGTTATTGAGATATTTGGGCCAGAATCGTCAGGTAAAACAACAGTAGCATTGCACATTATTGCTCAGGCTCAAAAAACAGACGGAATTGCTGCCTTTATCGATGCAGAACATGCACTTGATCCTTCTTATGCCAAAAAGCTGGGTGTTGATATTGATAATCTTTTAATTTCGCAGCCTGATAATGGTGAACAAGCGCTTGAGATTACTGAAGCACTTGTGCGCAGTGCGGCTATTGATGTCGTTGTTATTGACTCGGTAGCGGCCTTGGTGCCCAAAAATGAGATTGACGGTGATATGGGTGATTCCCATGTCGGTCTGCATGCCCGTCTAATGTCCCAAGCGCTCCGTAAACTAACAGGTGTTATTAGTAAATCACGAACCACTGTTATTTTTATTAATCAAATCCGTGAAAAAGTTGGTGTTATGTTTGGTAACCCGGAGACAACTACTGGTGGCAGAGCCTTGAAATTCTATGCTTCGATTCGTTTGGATGTTCGCAAAGCAGAGACATTAAAACAGGGAAATGATGTTGTTGGTAGCCGGGCTGTTGAATATGTCACAAAGCGCGGTTATCTAAATGATGCTGCGCTTTGTGACATGCTTATAGAACGGCTTGCCGAAAGCAACAAATATAGTTTAAAAGAAACCTGTCTGCGGCTAAGGCGTAGAGGTTTACCAATCGATTTGATTAATGAGAAATTAAGAGATTGGGATAGTAATTTGGAATATCAAGCAGCAATAAAAATGGCAATGAAATTTTCGCATAATAATGAGAACCAAGATGTGCATAAACTAATTCGCCGTCTGTCTGCCAAAGGCTTTAAAGCATCAACAGTTAGCAAAGTTTTAGAGCATCTTAGGGATATGGCTCCTTGACACACATTTGAAAAACAATTACAATAAAATTATCCAATCGTGTAATCAAACTAAATCTATTTAGACAAACTTTTAGGAGAGCTTGGGTGCTGCAATTGCAAACGAAAAGCTGCTTGTAAAAGCCGAGGTTAAACTCGGCTTTACCCTTAATATTAGTCTTAAAAAAAGGAGGTGGAATGTATACTAGAAATTATTTTTACCGCAATTTTAGTTGGACTGTTGGGTGCTGGTGCAGGCTATTGGGTTCGCAAAAATATAGCTGAGGCCAAAATCTCTTCTGCTGAAGTTGCGGCTAAACGAATCTTAGAAGATGCTGAAAAAACGGGCGAATCTAAGAAAAAAGAAGCGTTATTAGAAGCTAAAGAAGAGATTCATAAGCAGAGAAGCGAGCTTGAGCGGGAGATTAAAGAACGTCGTACAGAACTTCAGCGGTTAGAGCGTCGTTTGGTGCAAAAAGAAGAAAATCTTGACCGGAAAATTGACTCCCTTGAAAAGAAGGAAGAGATTCTTAGTCGTAAAGAGACTGAGGTGGATAAAAGTCAAGAGAGAATTAATGAACTTTATGCCAAGCAACTAACTGAACTTGAAAGACTGTCTGGTTTGACATCCGCAGATGCCCGTACGTTACTACTTGCTAATGTTGAAGAAGAAATTAAGCATGAGACAGCAATGCTCATCAAGGATCTGGAGCAACAGGCCAAAGAAGAAGCGGAAAAGAAAGCTAAAGAAATCATATCATTAGCTATTCAACGATGTGCAGCTGATCATGTTGCCGAAACTACAGTATCGGTAGTTTCTTTACCAAATGATGAAATGAAAGGCCGGATTATTGGCCGCGAGGGCCGTAATATTCGAACCCTGGAAACACTCACTGGTATTGATTTGATTATTGATGATACGCCAGAGGCAGTCATTTTGTCAGGATTTGATCCTGTCCGGCGCGAGGTTGCTAGAATCGCACTGGAAAAACTTATAGTTGATGGCCGTATTCATCCTGCACGCATTGAAGAAATGGTTGAAAAGGCTCAAAAGGAAGTTGAACAGAAAATTAAGGAAGCAGGCGAACAAGCTACCTTTGACACAGGAGTTCATGGTTTGCATCCTGAACTGATAAAACTTCTCGGACGATTAAAATTCCGTACCAGCTATGGTCAAAATGTACTCAAACATTCAATTGAAGTAGCACACTTAGCAGGGGTTATGGCAAGTGAACTTGGCGTTGATGTAATGTTAGCTAAGCGAGCTGGTTTACTCCATGATATTGGTAAGGCTGTAGATCACGAAGTTGAGGGACCTCATGTAACCATTGGAGCTGATTTGGCGAAGAAATATCGTGAAGCAGCTGAGATTATTAATGCAATTGGTGCACATCATGGTGATGAAGAACCGAAAACTGTCCAAGCCGTACTTGTAGCAGCTGCTGATGCTTTTTAGCTTTTTTTCCAACAAATTAAAAGCAGGATTTACTTATCTTCTAGAGAATACTTAATCAGAAACTTTGTAAGTAATCTTTATATTACTATTGGATAATTTTATTGGACGGTGAAAATATATGCCTGAACTTTCGCAAACAGATCAACAAGTTTCTGATGGAGCAAATTTAATTATATCTATGTTGGTGCGCTATCCTGAGATTGGCACTATTAATTTTAATCCAGAAGTAAACTTATTAAAACTTACCTTTATGGTTTCTGGTATTCCTACGTATGGAGAATTTGAACGTACTAAGCAGCTAATTATTAATAGTATTGCGGCATATCATATGCTTGAAGGTATTGCCGATATTAGCATTGATATTGAATTAAGTTCCTACGAACAGGTAGCGATAGTAACTGTTATTCGCGATGTACAGACCTTGACACGCGGAGAAATCAACTTGATGATTAAACTTCTACAAGAACGTTTTAGTGAACGCTTAGTTACTGACCACAATGATAGTATGTTGGAGGAAGATCTGCTATTTCAAGAAGCGGTAATTGAAGACATGTTGGAAAACATGCGTGAACAAGATAATGATCATCATAATCTTATCGGGATTCGGGAAGATGGTCGTGTTTTTGTGTTTAATAAATAAATAGGACATGAATTTGTTGAAATAATTAGAATTTATTGCATGTGAAAAAAGGAATTTTTTCCCGTACCACGAATATATCTAATTTATAGAACTAATAAATGTTTTTTTATCAAAGGAGGCACATATAAACATGGACGTCTTGAAAGTATCAGCAAAATCCAATCCTAATTCTGTAGCAGGGGCTTTGGCTGGAGTGCTGAGAGAACGGGGTGGCGCCGAGATGCAGGCAATCGGTGCAGGAGCACTTAACCAAGCTGTTAAAGCAGTTGCAATTGCTCGAGGATTTGTAGCGCCACATGGTGTTGATTTAATATGTATCCCGGCCTTCACAGATATTCTTATTGATGGCGAAGAACGAACGGCTATTAAATTAATCGTTGAACCTCGTTAACAATAGATAATGCTTGAAACCTGTTCACAGTGAACAGGTTTTAGTGTTTTATTGAGTAATTTATGGCATAATATAATAGTTCGGAGTTCATATTGATGTAAAATATATCAAGCGCAATGGTAATAATGGATTCATGCCGTTTTGGGCCTGATACTGGCGAAAGGAATGGGTATAAAAATGAATGTTGAAGTTGTTTCTGGTTCAATAAATGAAATACTATGTGACACAGTCATTGTTAACGTATTTGAAGGAGTAATGACTCCAGGTGGGGCAGCAGGAGTCGTGGACAAAGCGTTAGATTCGCATATAAGTGATATAATCCGTGATATACCAGACTGTGGCAAATACGGAAAAACTACAGTTGTGCATACATTTGGCGCTATCGGGGCTAAACGTATTCTTCTTCTGGGGATGGGTAAAGAAAGTGAAATCACATTAGACAAAGTGCGGGCACTGATGGCTGCGGCTATGCGTGCAGCTAAAAAAGTGCATTCTCAAACCGTAGCAACCATCATCCACCGCGCTAGTGATAAGCTGGAAGCCTGCCAGGCGGTACAAGCTGTTACGGAAGGTGCTGTAATGGGCTTGTATCAGTTTACGTATTATAAAACAACCAAAAATGATAATCCGGAAATTAAAAAGCTGGTACTAATTGAAGCAGATACATCACAAGCTGACGCGATTGCCAAAGGCGCTCAAATTGGCAGAAGCATTGCGGAAAGTGTAAATTTTGCCAGGGATTTGATTAATCATCCTGCCCAGTATATGACTCCAACTAAGATGGCTTCTCATGCTAAGGAGATAGCAGAGCAATATGGTTTCGAACTTAGCATACTTGAAAAAGAAGATATGCAGCAAAAAGGTATGGGCGCATTACTGGCAGTAGCGCAAGGTAGTGCTGAACCAGCTAAATTAATTGTCTTAAAATATCAAGGGGACCCGGCTAGTCAGGAAACAATCGCTTTTGTTGGTAAAGGTATAACCTTTGATAGTGGTGGCATATCAATCAAGCCCAGTCAAAAAATGGATGAGATGAAAGGCGATATGGCAGGTGCTGCTGCCGTTTTAGGAGCGATGCGGGCTATCGGCCAACTAAAACCCCAAGTAAACATTATAGCTGTTGTACCATGTACAGAAAACATGCCGTCAGGTAATGCCTTTAGACCAGGGGATATCTTGACGTCCATGAGCGGTAAAACAATTGAGGTATTGAGTACTGATGCCGAAGGACGGTTAATTTTAGCTGATGCAGTTACCTACGCTAAGCAACTCGGGGCTACAAAAATAATTGATTTAGCAACCTTGACAGGAGCCTGTGTCATTGGTCTTGGTACGGTTTATTCCGGCGTTCTTACTAACAACCAGCAGTGGTGTCAGACTATTATTGCAGCTGCTCAGCAAATAGGGGAAAAAATGTGGGAATTGCCGAATGATGATGAGTATCTTGAACAAATAAAAAGTTCTATTGCTGATCTTAAAAATACTGGTGGCAGGCCAGGGGGCACGATTACAGCTGGATTGTTTATTGGGCAGTTTGCCGAAAATACTCCATGGGTACATATTGACATTGCCGGCACAGCTGATACAGATAAAGATAAGGGATATAATCGTAAGGGCGGTACCGGAGTAGGCGTTCGGACTCTAATTCAATTAGCGGCTACTTTGAACAAGTCATGACTGCAGATCTGCATATTCATACTACTGCCTCTGACGGGCGACTTTCACCTCATGAAGTAGTTCGTCAGGCTGAACTTGCTGGGTTGAGTTATATTGCGATTACTGATCACGATACAGTAGCTGCTTATGCGGAGTTAAATGGATATGTACATAACGCTGCCTCGAGGCTATCAATTATTCCTGGAATAGAGTTTAGTACTGATTTGCCACGGCATGAAGTACATATTCTAGGATATTGCATTGATATAAATAATGTAAGATTCAGAGACCAATTAGAAAGTATCCTTGCTGATCGGTTAAAGCGGTCGCGCCTGATAGTAGATAAGCTTAATAAGTTGGGCTATTCCATTGATTATAACAGGGTAATGGACACAGCTGGTCAAACGCGGGCTATAGGGAGACCACATATTGCGAAAGTGCTTGTTGAAGATGGCCATTTTAAATCAATACGAGAAGCTTTTGAACAAGTTTTAGGTAAAAACTCTCCAGCCTATGTTCCTCATTACAAACTAACTCCAGAACAGGTCATCAAGCTGATAGAGCAAGTTGGAGGTACAGCCATACTTGCGCATCCGGGCCTCATAGGTGACGATAAATTGGTACTTGATTTGATTAAAGCTGGTATTCATGGACTGGAGGTGTATCATCCAGAACACGATCAAGCATCAGCTAATAAATATTTAGCGTTTGCTAACAAATATAATTTAAAAATAACAGGTGGTTCTGATTTTCATGCTATACCTGGTCGATATCCTGAAAAGTTAGGCAGTTTTACTGTTTCAGCCACTCTTGTTGATTTTTTGTCAATGTAATACTTTTTACTTGACAACACCTGCAAAGGTGTTTATTTTTATGCTATACCCTATTACTAATTTATCAGGAGGCTGCCTATGGACACCATCGCTTTGGTAGGTCCAAGTGGAACGGGCAAAAGCCATCGGGCGTTAATTGTAGCACACGAGTATGATGTTGACACAATCATTGACGACGGGCTGTTAATTATGGACAGTAAAATTATTGCAGGCCATTCAGCAAAAAAAGAACCTAGCAAAATTAAAGCTGTTAAACGTGCCATATTTATGGAACCTGACCATGCTAATGAAGTTAAAGAAGCTATTGCCAGAATACTGCCTGAACGTATCTTGCTACTTGGCACATCAACAAATATGGTGGAAAAGATCGTTGATGTATTAGGGCTGCCAGCAATCAGCAAAATAATCCGGATTGAAGATATTGCTACCAAAGGTGAAATTGCCAAAGCGAGGGAGAGTCGATTAAAAGAGGGAAAACATATTATTCCAGTGCCAACAATTGAACTTAAACCACATTTTTCTGGTTATTTGATTGATTCACTTGATGTTTTTTTAAAAAAAACTCGTTCCAAGCAACGACGCAAACTGGGTGAAAAGTCGATTGTCCGTCCAACCTTTAGCTACTACGGAAAACTGCTTATTTCCGATGCCGCGATAGCGGCTGTTGTTGATTATATTGCAATAAGTGAGGGTGTTATCACCAAAACCGGACAAATAAATATTAAAAATTCCCATGATAAAGAAAAAGGTATTTCGATTTCGCTTGATGTAATCATAAAATATGGGCAGCCTATTTGGCAGGTGGTGCATGATGCCCAAATACGTATAAAAGAAATGGTTGAGTATATGACAGGTATGATGGTTAAAGAAGTAAATATTGCTGTTAAACGGTTAAGTATTGAATGATTATAGTAAAATAAGGCTTGGCATTACAGGCGATTGATTGATAATAAGGGGTCTTTTCTGTGTCAGAACGGTTGAAATTTGCGGGTGCCGGATTTGGAGTAGGTATCCTCAGTGGTTTGCTGGGGGTGGGGGGCGGTATTTTTATTGTGCCGATTATGGTAACCTATTTCAATATTACCCAACATATTGCCCAAGCAACGTCGATGGCAATCGTTATTCCTACAGCATTCATTAGTAGTATTATCTATGGATTCCATGGTAATATTGATGTAAATGTGGCTCTTAATTTAATTGTCGGCAGCATGGTAGGTGCTAGTATCGGTGTGCGGATAATGAAAAAAGTTCCGGCCATTCGCTTAAAACAGCTATTTGCTATTTTGCTGATTATGGTAGGCGTAAGGATGATACTAACATGACTATGATACTGTTAGTTTTTGGCATAGGACTTAGTACTGGTATTTTAAGTGGGCTTTTGGGTATTGGCGGTGGTGTAGTGTTAGTACCTATGATGGTTTTTTTATTAGGGATAGCGCAGCATACCGCACAAGGAATATCGATGCTAGTTATAATACCGACATCTATTGTTAGTGTATGGTATTTTTATAAAGAGAAACTTATCAATTATCAAGCGGCAGCATATATGGCAGGCGGAGCTGCTTTGGGGGCTTTAATTAGTGCTAATTTTGTTCAAGCTGTGCCTGCAAGCGCGCTTAAACGGATTTTTGGTATTTTTGTTATTCTTATAGGTTTTAGAATGATTTGGGCAACACGTAAAAAAGATGAAGATATATAACTTTGCCATTGGAGCTGATACATAGATGGATTTGGACCAGAAAGAAAAAGCTCATAAACTCTTTCATACGATCACCTTTGGGTGTCAGATGAATCTCAACGACTCAGAAAGGTTAGCTGGTCAATTGCGGACAATTGGTTATGAAGCTACAGAAAGTATTGATCAGGCTAATGTAATTTTGATAAATACTTGTTGCGTCAGGGAAAGTGCTGAAAAGAAAATTTATGGCAAGATTGGTGAGATGAAAAGGCTAAAGTCAATCAATCCCAATATAATTATCGGTGTTGTTGGCTGTATGGCGCAAAAGGATAAAGATAAAATAATAAAGAAGTTCCCTCATGTTAGTCTGGTTATGGGGACACACAATACGCATCAACTGGTGGAACTTATTGCCCAGATAGAAACAAGCGGGGAGAAGGTTGTTTCTGTATGGGATCAGGCTGAACGTTTGGCACCTGATGTTCCAACTGTCCATAAAAGTCAGATAGCGGCATGGGTACCTATTATGTATGGCTGCAACAATTTTTGTACCTATTGTATAGTTCCCTATGTCAGAGGCCGTGAACGCAGCCGCCCACTGGAAAATATACTAGCCGAAATTCGGCAGCTAGGAGCAGAGGGGTTTAAAGAAATAACCCTGCTTGGTCAAAACGTTAATTCCTATGGTAAAGATCTTGATACTCAGGTGGATTTTGCCGATTTACTGCAAGCTGCTGATCAAATTGAAACCATAGCTCGTATTCGTTACATGACATCCCATCCGAGAGATATGAATACTAAGCTGATTGACATTATCAAAAACAGTAAAAGAATTTGTGAGCACTTTCATCTTCCCGTACAATCCGGGAGTAATTCTATCCTGGAACAGATGAATCGCGGCTATACTACAGAGTATTATCGTCAACTTGTTGCTGACATTCGTAAGGCCATTCCTAACGCCAGTATAACAACCGACTTAATTGTTGGCTTCCCCGGGGAAAATGAAGAGCAATTTCTTGAAACTCTTGAGTTTATCAAAAGTGTCAGGTATGATGTAGCCTATACTTTTTTATATTCGCAGCGCTCTGGAACACCGGCAGCCCAATATGAGGGCCAACTGCCACTGGCAGTCAAAAAGGAGCGCCTTAACCAGCTGATGGCTGTCCAAAATGAGATAAGCCTGGAAATAAACAAACAGCTAACAGGGACTGTTGTTGAAGTATTGGTTGAAGGTGCAAGTAAAAATGATGAGATGAAATTAATGGGACGAACTCGTACCAATAAGATTGTATTATGGGAGAAAACCGGTACAGAGAAGATCGGTGATTTAGTAAATATACAAATTGACAAAGCCCAAACTTGGGTTTTAAAGGGGCGCTTGCTCTAAAAAGCAGAGGAGAATTTACAGCATGGCAACAAATTATACTCCGATGCTGGAACAGTATCGGGAGGTAAAGAGTAAACTTAACAGCGAGATACTGTTTTTTCGGCTAGG
>JAGGAA010000074.1 GCA_017889675.1 Bacillota bacterium
TTTTTTGCGTTTTTTTATCAGTCCTGCGCTTTTTCTAATATTTTCAAAAGTTATTCAAAAAATTGGAGTTCATAATACAACTATAGCCTCCAGGGCTAAATGAAAAGAAAAGGATGGTAAAAAAATGAATAAAAAAAGAATGTGGTTATTAGCAATTAGTGTGGCAACAATGGTTACTGCAACTGGAGTTGTGATGGCTGCCACTACTGCAGATAAGCAAGATAATTCAACAGGCAAATTGCAACAGAATCAATCTGAAAAAGGTGATTTTGCTAAAAGACATGGGATGAAAGGTTTTCATGAGGACAAGCAAGCCTTACTGAAGTTCCTAAAAGTCGATGCTCAAACCTTTGATGCCAATATAAAAGATGGCAAAACATTAGCGGTCATTGCCAAAGAACAAGGTATATCAGAACAGAAACTCACAGATTTTATGGTTAAACAACTATCTGTACATATAGACAGGGCGGTAAAATCAGGTAGGTTGTCTGATGCTAAGGCAACGCAAATGAGAGCTGATATGGATGAACGGGTAGCAGATATGATTCATGGCAAAGCTCCGATGCATGGATTTGGACCTATGAGGCCGGCTCCTTTTGACCATGCCAAGCTGTTGGACTTGTTAAAGATGGATGATGAAAGTTTCAAAACTGAAATGAAAGCAGGGAAATCCTTGCTGACAATTGCGAAAGAGCATGATGTTTCCGAACAAGAACTTACGGCTTTGATGGCCCAACAAATGACTGAGCGGATCAACGAGGCGGTAAAAGCAGGCCGTATCCAGGAGGATCAAGCAGAACAAATGAAAGCCAATATGGAAAAGCATGTAGCAGACATTATTAATGGCAGGGCGCCCATGCATGGGCATGGGCCTATGGGTCACAATCTGTTCCATAATGAAAAATTATTAAGTCTACTTAACATGGATGGAGAAACTCTGAAAACAGAGATGAGATCAGGGAAATCTTTACTGACAATTGCGAACGAGCATGGTGTTAGCGAACAGAGTCTTAAAGATTTGATGCTGGAAGATATGGCACAACATATTGATCAAGATGTAAAAGAAGGCAGAATTCCGGCAGATAAAGCTAAGCAAATAAAAGCTACTATGGAAAATCGCGTCAGCGATATGATCAACGGTAAGATTCCCATGAAAAATCATCCACAAAACGACCAACAATAGCTAGTGAACTCGTCAAAAAAAAAGGAAGCTTCCGCTTGGTAATTCAGGCCGGAAGCTTCTTTTTTTCGTCGCAAAACCTGATGGAAATTTAGATGGAAGAAATAAAAGGGAATAAAACTTTTTCATGGAATACTATCAGATAAGACTTGGCTTGTGCCAAGTCCTTTAGGACGTCAGCAGAAGCCTTAGTCGTTCAATCCAGGGAAAGGTATGCTTTCCATCTGGATAAAAAACATTCTTGGGAGGGTATATACAGTGCTAAAAGATAAATTAGGTAAGTCTTTTGTTTATACAACTGAATTAGGCGGTATAAATGGTACTGATATTGAAACAAGTATTGCCAAGGTCAAAGAGTATTCCGGTTTGGATGCTCTCAATATTCATGATTGTCCCAATGCGAGACTACGCATGAATTCCGTAATGGCAGCAGCGGTTATTAACAGGGCGACAGGTATGGAGACTATTCCCCATTTTACCTGTCGAGATCGTAGTTTGCTGGGAACGCAGGCTGATCTATTGGGAGCACATGCGCTAGGTATTCGTTACATATTGCCAACAACCGGCGATGGCCCGCAGCATGGCCCGTATCAGTCAACGGCAGTCTATGATTACAATTCAGCGAGATTAATTGAGTTAATTAAAGGCTTTAATCAGGGCAAAGATGCGAACGGAGAAGTGTTTCAAGGGCAAACCCAGTTTAGTGTAGCCGCTACGGCCACGCCGGGAGCCGTCAATCTGGATGCGGAAATGTCTAATATGGTGAAAAAGGCGAACGCCGGTGCGGACTTTTTCCAAACGCAGCCGGTTTATGATGCTGAACAAACACTGCGTTTTTTAACTAAAGCCAAAACTCTAGGAAAACCAATATTATTAGGACTTATGCCATTGAAAAGCCTTAAAATGGCTGAATTTGTCAATAAGAATGTGGCCGGGATAACCATCCCCGCAAATATACTTGCTGAAATGCAGCAGGGAAAAACCGGTTTTGAGGTAGCCTGTGAGTTTATCAGTCAGATTTATCAGCAAATAGATGGACTACACATAATGGGGATGGGTGATGTGGCTGTAACAAATAAATTGATTACTTTTACCAGGGAGCTGCAAAGCCAGCGATAGAACTAAAATACAATGAGCGCCAACCAATTAGGTTGGCGCTCATTGTATTTACTGATGGTCATATTTCCCAGGTAAAAAGGCAGGCGCAATATGATATAATGTAACCGTATCCTGTTACCATAATGTCGGATAGAAAGGATGAATGTAAACTAATCATGAAAAACAAATTTCTTACAGTTGCAGTACTTATGATGGCTTTGCTGCTTACAGCAGGCTGTGGCGGCGGTAACGATTCTAATCTTACGCGTCAGGCTAATCTATCACCCGAAGCGGTAATCCAAAATTTCTTTGAGGCTGCCAAAAGCAGTCGCATGAATGAGGCTGCGTTATATGTGTCGCCAACATCTGTTGGAGATACGCAAACAGTACTAAAGTTTGTAACAGGGCAGAGCAGCGCTACTATTAAAAACGCTAATTTACTCTCAGTTAAGATTGTGGCGCAGCAAGGTAATTATGCTGCAGCCCTAGCTACTATGCAAACAGAACAAAATTCACTTAATCTTGTATTAAAACCAGTAGGACTTGAGAAAATCAATGGAGAATGGTACATTGTTGACTATGATCAGATTTTCCGCGAGGCCAAGTATCAAGTATTAGCGCAGTTACTTAAAGGTATTTAGTACAAGGGAGGAAGCGCTTCACAATGGGCGCTTCCTCCAATTATATATTGACAAGAAGAGTGCAGTATGGTTAAATTACTATATAGTAAGCTTAGGTTGCAATACAATATTGTAAACTGATGATAGGGAGATTAAATCATTCACGCGCTTACAGAGAGCCAAGGGTGCTGGGAACTTGGCAGAAATGCGGACTGAACAAATGGACCCTTGAGGGTGGAGTGAAAAGTTTTAGAACTGAGTAGCTTTGAACGTATGCTCACGTTATCGAGCCAAGAATGTGATGGCATTCTTATGAGGCGGTCAAACGCGATGTTTGGCAACCAAGGTGGTACCGCAGGTTAGACATCTGTCCTTGTATAAAGGATAGATGTTTTTTTATTTGTCCAGAAAAAGATGGAGGAGAACACATGAAGACTAAACTTCTTATGGGTAATGAAGCAATCGCACTTGGTGCTATTAGGGCTGGTGTCAATGTTGTTTGTGGCTATCCGGGGACACCTTCGACTGAGGTGCTGGAAACTATTGCGAAGAACCGCAGTAATGATATATATGTAGAATGGTCGGTAAATGAAAAAGTGGCCTTGGAGGTAGCCGCCGGGGCGGCTTATACCGGGGCTCGGACATTGGTTACGATGAAACAGGTAGGCCTTAACGTTGCTAGCGATCCGTTGATGAGCTTGGCTTATATCGGCGTAAAGGGCGGCATGGTAGTCTTGGTTGCCGATGATCCTGGCCCAATATCTTCGCAAACTGAGCAAGATACCAGGCATTTCGCCCGCTATGCACATCTGCCGGTTTTCGATCCGGCTACGCCTGAGGAAGCATATACCATGATTGGCGAGGCATTTGCTTTGTCAGAGAAATACAATACGCCGGTACTATTTAGACCAACTACCCAGGTTTGTCACGCTTGCGCCAGTGTTGAAACTGAGGATGAACGGTATTTCAATAAAATAGCAGGCTTTATCAAAGACCCTAAGTGGGTAATATTCCCGCGCTTGTCTTATCAAAATCATATAAAAATTGATGCCAATGAAGCTAAAATTAGTCAGGATTTTTCTGTTTCGCCCTATAACCACATTAGTGGCCAAGGCACCTTGGGCATTGTTGGCTGTGGTGTTTCTTTTACTTATGTAACTGAAGCACTAGCAACTAGTAACACTCCTGTTAAGGTGCTCAAGCTGGCAACTCCGCATCCGTTTCCTGACAAGCTAGTACTTCAATTTCTGCAAGGGTTAGAGCAAGTTCTGGTGGTTGAAGAATTAGATCCGGTGGTTGAGGAGAATCTGCTTAGATTATGTGGCAAGCTGGGTCTAGCGATACAGATACTAGGCAAGCTGACCAAGGATATGCCGGTAGCTGGTAAACATAGCTATGAGATTGTGGCAGCAGCCATCAGTAAATTTCTTGGGCAGGAGCAGACGGCATTATCTGAGCAAACTGAATTGCCACCGCTGCCAGTACGGCCGCCGGTATTATGTGCCGGGTGTCCGCACAGAGCTTCCTTTTACAGTGTAAAGCAGGCCATGAAGAAGGCCGGACACAAGGCCGTATTTACCGGAGATATAGGCTGTTATACGTTAGGCAATGCCCAGCCGCTGGATATGGTAGATACTTGTCTATGCATGGGGGCTGGAATTACCATAGCCCAAGGGTTGCAGTTGGCTGAACCTGATCGGAAACAAATTGCGTTTATTGGCGATTCAACCTTTTTCCATACTGGTATTCCCGGAATTATTAATGCCGTTTACAATGAGAATGATATTACGGTAATTATTCTTGATAACAGTACAACAGCCATGACCGGCCATCAGCCTCATCCTGGCACAGGAAAAACTATGATGGGGAATATCTCGGAAAAAATCAGTATTGAAAATGTACTGAAAGGCTGTGGTGTAACATTTGTAACCAAGGCCAATCCGCTTAATTTAGCTCAGGCGGCTGAAACAGTAACCGCGGCCGTAAATCATAAGGGCGTATCTGTTGTGATTTTTGAATCACCTTGTATTGCTATCGTCAAGCCCAATGCGGTTCAGGAAATTAAAGAAACCTGTATTGGCTGCAAAAAATGTATTAAGGAGATTGGCTGTCCGGCCATGAGTGCAGTTGATGATAAGGTAACGATTAATCCGCATTTATGTTATGGCTGTCAGCTTTGCGGACAGATATGTCCGGTGCAGGCAATTGGAGGGTTAAACTGATGAGAATAGATTGTTTATTAGCAGGCGTTGGTGGACAGGGAACAGTGCTTGCTTCGAAAATAATTGCTCAGACAGCGATTAGCAAGCACTGTTTTGCCCGAACTTCTGAGACCATTGGTATGGCTCAGCGGGGCGGGTGTGTAGTTAGTCATGTGCGAATTGGTGATAAAAACTGCTCGCCAGCTATTCCCCAGGGTATGGCTGATTTGATTATCGGTTTTGAACCAGCGGAAGCTCTCCGCAATATTGGTTTTTTGAAACCGAGCGGGCAATTATTAGTCAATACCAGACCAATTATACCGGTGACGTCCTCCTTGGGGGGCATCAGCTATCAGGTAGCTGACATGATTCATTATCTACAAAGCACAGGCCAGCAGGTGGTATTTGTCGACGGACAGAAGCTGTGCGCTGCAGCCAGTACTACTAAGGTACTAAATGTTATCATGTTGGGTGTTGCTATCAAGCAAGAGTTGATACCTTTTTCACGGGAAGGAGTTTTACAGACAATTAGTGAAAATCTACCAGCGAAATTTTTAGAACTAAATAAGAAGGCACTGGAAATTGGCTACAACTTCCAGCAATATTTGTAATAAATGAGGGAGTGCTGAGTAATGAACGCAGAACAATTTACCAAGTTAAAGGCCCTGTTGCAGCGGGTGCAGCAAAAAAGTCCTTTTTACCAAAATAAATTTAAAGCTGCTGGCTTTGATATAGCTGATATTCAGACCCCAGCAGATATTGCCCAACTCCCCTTTACCACCAAAGAGGAGTTAAGGGAGGCCTATCCGCTTAATATCCAAGCCGCTCCTGACGAAGAGATTGTCAGAATCCACTCCTCATCGGGAACAACAGGAAAACCGATAATTATTCCCTATACTGCCCAAGATGTTGCTGTTTGGGCTGAGATGATGCACCGTTGTATGAGCGTCGCTGGTTTGACAGCCAAAGACCGGGTGCAAATTACACCAGGCTATGGTTTGTGGACAGCTGGTATTGGCTTTCAGGCCGGAGTTGAACGATTAGGGGCTATGGCGATTCCGATGGGGCCAGGAAATACCGAGAAACAACTACAGATGATGATGGATTTACAGTCAACAGTAATTGCCGCGACTTCCTCCTATGCGCTATTATTGGCAGAGGAGATTCACAAACGCGGCCTGAAAGAACATATCAAACTAAAAAAAGCAATTCTTGGTTCTGAACGCTGGGGCGACAAAATGCGTATTAGAATACGTGAGGAACTAGGTGTGGAGTTATATGATATTTATGGACTTACTGAAATATATGGACCGGGAATTTCTATCAGCTGTAGTGCCTGTAATGGTCTGCATTATTGGGATGACTATCTGCTATTTGAGGTTATCGATCCCCAAACAGGCAAGCCTGTTGCTGACGGAGAGTTTGGAGAATTGGTTATCACCACCTTGACTAAAGAGGGGGCACCGCTACTTCGTTACCGGACAAGAGATATTACCCGGATGCTGACAGGAGAATGCTCCTGCGGTTTGCCCCATCCGCGCCATGACTTAATTCTGGGCAGAACTGATGATATGGTTAAGGTCAAGGGAGTAAACATCTATCCTGGTCAAGTGGAAGATGTTTTAAAACATATTGAAGGCATTAGCAGTGAATACCAGATTGTCATAGACCGCGAAGAAGGTAAGGATGCTATGCTGCTACGGTTTGAGCAGCAAGAGGGCTTTGATGCCACTAGCCTGGAA
>JAGGAA010000075.1 GCA_017889675.1 Bacillota bacterium
TCAATCCTCCTTTTACCCAAAGCGTCCGGTAATATAATCTTCAGTTCGCTTATCCTGTGGGCGCGTAAAAATATTGTCGGTTTTATCATGCTCTACCAAATCGCCATTTAAGAAAAAACCGGTATAATCAGATACCCTAGCCGCTTGCTGCATATTATGCGTAACCATGACAATGGTATACTTTGATTTTAACTCAGTTACTAATTCTTCAATCTTCATCGTTGAAATAGGGTCAAGCGCGGAGCACGGTTCATCCATTAACAGCACCTCAGGTTCAACTGCCAACAAACGTGCAATACAAAGCCGTTGCTGCTGACCACCAGATAGTCCCATTGCGGAGGAATGCAGTCGGTCTTTAACCTCATCCCAAAGTGCCGATCCAGTCAGGCTCTTCTCGACAATTTCATCAAGTAGCGTCCGCTTAGATTGGCCATGAATACGCGGTCCATAAGCAATATTGTCATAAATAGTCATCGGAAATGGATTGGGGCGCTGAAAAACCATACCCACCCGTTTCCGCAGCATAACTGTGTCAATTTTAGGGTGATATATATTTTCGCCGTCAAGCAATACCTCGCCCTCAATTTTTACACTTTCAATCAGATCATTCATGCGGTTAAGTGTTTTGAGAAATGTCGACTTACCACAACCTGACGGGCCGATTAGCGCCAGCACACTATTTTCCGCAATATCAATTGATATCTTTTTCAGGGCCAGAACATCACCATAATGCAGCTTCAACTTATTTACCTGAATTTTATATTTCATGAGACAGTATCCTCCTGTAGTTTCTCATATGCAATATAACATAAATATAGGCGGCTGAATGTTAATATCTTGTTATTTTCTTGTTAATTTTCATGATTAACTATACCCAACAATGCCTAATCTTACTAGGTTTTTGTATAATTGCGTTTAATGAAATACAAGGAGAAGGGGCTTACTTTTGGCATTGCCCCAAAAGTAACAAAAGGTCTAGGCTCTAAGCCTCCAAAAGCTGAAAATCCGGGCGATATTCCTAAAATCCGTAAACTCGCTCAAACAGTACGGATTTTTTAACGGAATACCGCCCGGATTTTCTCCTGCGGAACGCTTCTTCCGGCAAAGGCCGGGGATTACGGAGGTATGGGAGGTACGAGGGTTACCTGGGTACCATCTTACGACCGCCGGTGCCGGGTTTTGTACCTAATTGAATCTTTATTATATACCATAGCCCTCAGACAAATCCTTAAACCGATACCCAACGCCGCGTACAGTTTCAATGGCCTCAGATACTTCATTCTCTTGGCCCAATTTTACTCTTAAATGCCTCACATGTACATCGACAGTTCTGGTATCACCAAAATATTCATAACCCCAAACCTTTTCCAGCAGTTGCTCTCTGGTAAATACTTTGCCGGTATTGGTTGCAAACAATTTAAGCAATTCGTATTCTTTGGGGGTAAGCTCCAGCTTGACTGCCCCCAAATAGGCCTCATAACGGGAAAAATTAAGCTTAAGCTTCCCCAGAACCAATTCGCCGCCGACTATGCTTTCTTTGTTGCTGCGCCTGAGGACAGCTTTAATCCTGGCCAAGAGTTCACGCGGACTGAATGGCTTAGTCAGGTAATCATCTGCCCCTAGTTCAAGACCAATTACTTTGTCAATTTCCTCACTTTTAGCGGTAAGCATAATAATAGGAATGGCGGCTGTATCTCTGGAGTTTTTTACAATCCGGCATACTTCAAGACCATCCATGCCTGGCAGCATAAGATCAAGCACAATGAGTTCCGGTTTTTCAGACTTTGCCATATTGACAGCTTGCTGCCCCTCGTCAGCCTCAATTACTTGGTAGCCAGACTTCTCCAAATTAAACTTTATAAGTTCACGGATATTGATTTCATCATCTACTATTAAAATCTTACCTGTCATAAAAGATGTCTCTCCTTATTAATGAGTAAACAAAAACCAGGTTTAAAAAACCTGGTTCATCGTAGGCTTGTCCAGTTTAACTTTACGCGTTTACGATATCTTTTAATCCTTTGCCCGCTTTAAATACTGGATTTTTGGAAGCTGGAATGGTAATCTCGTTGCCAGTTTGCGGATTACGTCCTTTGCGTTCCTCGCGAGTCTTCACTTCAAAAGTACCAAATCCAATAATTTGCACTTTATCATCATTGGCTAGGGCTTCTTCAATAGCGGCAAATACAGAATTAATAGCTTTTTCAGCATCCTTTTGAGTCATATCAGCCTTTTGGGCTACTGCTTTGACCAGATCAGTTTTATTCACATCGTGTCCCCCTAACATAAATCGATTACGTTTAGCTTTATTCGCTACGTAATTTTTTATTCCTGCTATGATTAAAAAATTTGGTAAAAAAACTCATCACTTGGCCTCTTTTTCCTTGGCCTTTTCCCATAACACATCAAGATCAGCCAAATTCATGTCTTTCCAGGCAATATTTTGTTCTTTGAGCTTAGCCTCAATATAGTTAAACCGTCGCCTGAATTTATTATTTGTCCGGCTAAGTGCTGACTCCGGGTCAATACCCATAAACCGGGCCAAATTGACAACAGCAAACAGCACATCGCCTAATTCATCTTCGGTTTTATCAGCACGCTCGGCTTCAGGTAACGCTGCTGCCTCTCTTAATTCTGCCAGTTCTTCTGCTACCTTATCCCACACTGGGCCAATTTCCGCCCAGTCAAAACCAACCTTAGCCGCTTTCGCTTGCAGTTTATACGCCGCCATCAGGGTCGGCAGACCGATAGGAATCCCGTCAAGCACCCCTGGCCTTTCGCCAGGCTTTTCCCGTTTTTTAATCTGTTCCCAATTAACCATAACCTCAGCCGCATCACGCACCGTTATTTCCCCAAACACATGTGGGTGGCGACGCACCATCTTTTCGGTAACCGTATCCACCACGTCCTGCATACTAAATCTGCCGTTTTCTTCAGCCACACGCGCATGGAATATAATTTGGAGCAATAAATCGCCAAGTTCTTCGCATAGTTTGACGCCATCAGCTAATTCAATAGCTTCCAGTACTTCGTACACTTCTTCTACAAGATAGCGGCGCAGCGTAAGATGTGTCTGTTCCATATCCCAGACACATCCACCAGGCGAGCGCAATCGGGCCATGACGTCCACCACCGGCTTAAGTGAAAATTCCGTACTGGACACCGGGCGAGGCGGCACATATACACTGGTAAGGTGATCGATACCGTCAAGCCGGTCAATCTCAAGCAGCCTTACTTTGGTTATCTGCTCTGCCGGCAGGCCCAGATGACGAACAACGGTAACCTGGTATTCGTCGCTATAATAGCCCCGTAACGCTGTTTTTGCAGCTGACGCCACTTGGCAGCTATCTACCTGGGTAATAAGTAAGCCAGTTACTAGATCAGGCGGTAAAAGCACCTCCTCGCCAGCATCCACAATTGTCACACTGGCACTTGGGTCCATACCCAGTCTTGTATATAATGCCTCCAAAAGTTTCCTGGTCTCTAGTGCCAGATGTTTACAGCTAGCAGGACCAAGTCCAAAAATAGTGATTCCCATAGTTATCGCCTCAACAGTCGTAATTTCGTTAAAATAACCGCCAATTTTTCACCTACCCGCGGCAATTGCTCAATATCACGGCACGCAACCCCACCAACTAATAAAATGACAATACCAAATACTACTCCACCCACACTAATGGCCCCTAAGGTAGCCACGCTATTATGAAGCGTTTGACTCATGATAGCATCATAACTGAGCAGCACAACACCCCCCATGACAACAGAGGCCGCCCCTGTTTTTAAGGTGTCCTTAATATTGAGACTAAAGCCAACATACCGGTATACGAAAAACATATTTAAAAGCGCTGCCACGCCAAAGTCAGCAACCGTGGCCCAGGCGGCCCCCATAATACCCAAGGTGGGCATGGCGGTAAGTACCCAACTCATAATAATTTTTATAATCGCAGAAACACCCATATTAATAACAGGAATAGCTGTATGCCCCAATCCCTGCAGCACGCCGGTTGTGACCTGGTGTATGCCTAGAAGGAAAATGCCGACCGCTAAAATGGCAATAGACGTGCCCGCATTGGGTGTACCATACAACATCAGTGAAATAGGTGTAGCCAACAAACACAAGCCCACAAAACTAGGAATGGTAATCAGGTTGGAAATCCGCATTGCTGTAGCTATTCGCTGATAAATCAACTGCTTATCACCAAGCGTATAAGCTTCCGATACAGCCGGAACCAAACTTGCAGCAAGCGATGCCGTCAAAATGGTTGCCAAATTGACAAGTGGCACCGCCATACCGGTGAGATAGCCAAACAACTCGGTAGCCTGTTCTACGGCATAACCAGCCACTTCTAACCTGGCTGGCACAATTAACAAATCAATATTCGATACCACTGGCAGCATGATATTAGCCAGCGATACCGGCAATGCCAGCTTCACAATTCGGCTGATAATACTCACACTAGATTCCTGGGTAATCTGAGGCTGGGTTTCCATCTTATGCTTAAAGCCTGGTTTGTGCCGCCAATAAAAATATAACAATACCAACAGACCGGCGGCAGCGCCCGGCCCGGCCCCAAAGCTGGCTCCAGCAGCGGCAAACTCCAGACCATGCGGCAACAGGATATAGGCAAAGGCAATCATTGTGACAACTCGGAAAAGCTGCTCAAAAATTTGAGAAACTGCCGTAGGTGTCATCATTTGCAGCCCCTGAAAGTAACCTCGATAACTGGATAATACGGTTACAAAGAAGATAGCCGGCGCCAAAGCAGCAATGGCATAGTAGGCGCGAGCATCACGAACAAAATGCTGTTCAATCAGCCACCCCGCACCATAGTATAACAGAAAGGTAAACACAACGCCGGTAATCGCCAATACCCCCAACGAAATACGGAAAACGCGATTTGCGCCGCGATAATCGCTGCGAGCCAGTTTTTCAGCTACAATAATAGAAATAGCGACCGGGATACCAGCTGAAGAGATACTAAGCGCCAACAAGTAAATAGGATAAGCCATCTGGTACAGGCCTACCCCCTCACCGCCTAACAGACGAGATAGCAAAATGCGGTTAACCGAGCCGATAATTTTAACAACAATACCGGCTACCGTCAAAATCAACGCACCTTTTAAAAATGTATCTTTACTCAATACCGAGTCATTCCTCTCCAAATCTGGTCTATTTGACCACTTTACCTATTATAGCAAAATCTGCCTGCCATTAAAACAATAATTAGATAACCTTAATGAGTGCGTTAAAATAATATAAAAGTAGCGAACTTAACAGCATTGTTATTGTCCGCTACTTACGTGCTTCGCCTATTTTGTAACTATTATTGAGCCATTTGTTTTGCCAAAAATCCTGCTGCGGTTTCGGCGAGCTTAACCTCCATATCAGACATTTGTATTCCCGGTTCCTTGGAGCAGATTATAACAGCGCCGATGGCATCGCCTTCCACAAGAATAGGAGCTATAACCTCTGCTGTGAATTTACAGGTTTCATCATCGTCGCATTGAGAGGCGCAACCTTGACAGTGTTTGTACTCACCCGGATTGCTAATTAAAACAGGTTTACGCTCCTCCATCACCTTTTCTACTGCTGGACCAAGAGGCTTACTCAAAAACTCTTTTTTAGCGCCACCTGCGACCGCGACTACATTATCACGATCTGCGATTAAAATAATATGACCAATGGCCTCAAACAAAGACTCAGCATATTCTTTGGCAAAATCCCCCAACTCCCCAACAAGAGAGTATTTCTTGAGAATAACCTCGCCCTCACGGTCGACATATATTTCGAGAGGATCGCCTTCACGGATTCTAAGAGTTCGTCTAATTTCTTTGGGTATTACAACCCGGCCTAAATCATCAATTCTGCGTACAATTCCGGTTGCTTTCACCATTATCCCCCTTTCTACAACTTTGCAGACTAGATTTACTTCGCGACAGTTTGAAAAATAAAGTCAGATAAAACCTTGCAAGGCAAACTCCTGATTACTCAGTAACTTTCTTACACTTTCATTGATAGTAGTATATATCTGGGGGATGTGTTTTATTCATTTTTCTGGCTACAAAACCAATGTATAAGTTTCAACTTATTCCGAATCTGCAACACCAGCCAAACAGGTAAACAACTTGGTTAAAACTTCTATCAGCGGCAGGGTTAGCCGGGAAGTAGCAAGCCGCATGGTCTCCGGCGGCCCAGGATGCAAGGACAACTTACCGGGAAAAAGGTTCCTGGCTTTGACTAACCCGCCTTCAGCCACATTAGGCGTATCACCAAAGGTAATTTCCACCCGTCCGCCTTGTTCGGCGATCAAACGAACCCCAAGCTGGCGTGCCAAATTCTTGATCCGGGCAACACCTAAAAGATTAGTGACTGGTACCGGCGGCTCGCCAAAGCGATCAATAAGTTCATCAATAAGCTCCGTCAAATGCTCTTCTCGACGGATAGCGGCAATACGCTGGTATATTTCAATCTTATGCATAGCATCACTGATATAATCACCAGTAAGATAGGCATCAAGCGTGAGTTCAATTGTCGGTTCAGGCGGCAACAAAGTTATCTTGCCTGTTTTAAGCTCCTCAACGGCTTCATCTAACAACCTACAGTACATCTCAAATCCGACACAAACAATATGACCATGCTGCTCTCGTCCTAAAAGATTGCCGGCTCCCCGTATCTCCAAATCCCGCATGGCGATTTTGAAGCCCGAACCAAGCTCTGCAAACTCTTTGATAGCCTGCAGCCGTTTCTCAGCCACCTCTGTTAATACTTTGTCTTGACGATAGGTAAAGTAAGCATAAGCCATCCGATGAGAGCGGCCAACCCGCCCG
>JAGGAA010000341.1 GCA_017889675.1 Bacillota bacterium
TATCTTGGTTAATATCTTAATTACTTTAGCCAAATCAGCGAAGGGAAACGGGTTAATCTCAATCTTATGGGAGTTAATTGTTGCCTCAGATTCAGGCAGTAATATTTCCAATTCGTTGGCAGATTTCTCTTTATTTTGTTTCACAATTATTCCTCCATTTCAAATAAATAAAAGACTAGGAATTAACCTAGCCTTAACTTATAGGCAATCTCGAACCGACTCAGTAAAAGGCAGTCCTTTTTATGTTGTATATATTCTTTTTTAATATTTTCTATAACAGCATTGTAATAATCATTTTGTAAAATAAAGGATATCTAATATTTTAAGAGGTGAAATATAAATGAAGTGGAGTAAAAAACTAGTCAGTGTCCTGTTATTAGGTTATTTAGTCTTGGCTGTTGGTGGCTTGTCCTTTGCAATGCATAATCCCCCGCCGCAACTAGGAGAACCCGAACCATTCTCCGTTATGGCCGATAAAAAATTAACTACTCTGGTACAGGATGGAACAATCTCTCAGGATCAAAAAGACGGAATCGTAGCCTTTTTTAAAGAGCGCGACGCTGAAATGAAAGACAAAAAACCGCCACGCAGACCACCCCAGGACAAGGATATGGAAAAACATCATCAAGAAATGCTATCAGTTATTCAGAAGGCAGGCAATCTAACGACTGAACAGGTAAAAGCTGTCGATGAAGCTCTCAAGCCTCCAGCACCTCCGCAATGCCGTCCTGAACCACCCGCTCCTAGATAGTAAAGCAATGGTAAAGCAGTTCCCTCAGTATGGGAACTGCTTTACCATTGTATATCGGGTAATTGCACTACTAAAAAGGGATTTATTGGCATGTATCGAAAAATTTTATTACAGCCGAAGCATTGGGAGGTGGCCAAGATACCAAAAACAGAAACACTATCGTTGTATTGTAGTTGCTTAAATAAAAATGTGTCTGTCTCTTATATCTGTGTGGAAAAACGAAATAGCATGCATGCGGCAGGCGGTATTTACAAGAAAGTTTACATTCATCCTAAATGTTTGGAACGCAATCGTTGTCAGCAAAACGCTTGCAATATTTGATGCGGCTTTGTGCCGTCATGTACAAAGAGAGCGTATGGAGCCACAGACTCATTAGGAGAAACTGTGGCTTCCATTTTTGCTGCATCTACTTCATATTCGATGGATTTTTCCAAATTAGCCTTTGGGCTACTCCGAAACCGATGTTTTGCCCGGGCAAGCACCTGCACTTCTCTTGCTGATTTCCCCAAGGCAAGCACCGTCGCCTCCTGAGACAGTGCCGGTGATCGCTCGGCCGCTGCCAATAAACTTAGATAATCCAGCTCAAACTCAATGTTCATTTTACTATTATGACGCTACCGTCATGATCCGAATGCTGTCGATCGTTTCAAAGCTCGGCAGGCAGATCGCGGACACGATAGTCTGCACATTGACTGGGTGTAGCTCGGCGTAGGTCGTCACTGCAGTACCAGTATTAACGATGGATACTTTAGCCTGGGAGGCATTCGTCAGGAGGTCAGCCTCCTCAGGTGTAGTACCAAAATAGGTATTACCCAAATTACCATCCGGGATTAAAGTAAACACATTATCCGGGAAAAACTGCTGAGTCGCACCATCAAGCGACAACAGGAATTTTTTTGTATACACGACAACAGTCACTCCTAGCTTGTCCAAAAAGTACTGTTTGAGCACATTGTCCGTCATAATGATATTCAGGCCGCCAATCGGGTTCATATCTTTTTTGATCTTTTCATTCTGCAGCAAATATCCCCAGGTTTTCCGGGTGCAAATCGCCCGGGTGGGGCGATTCCCTGTAGCGTCTTCAGCGGCATCCATTTCGGCAAGAATTTGTTCCACTGGATTGGAGTTTTCGGTATCAGACCACATGTCCGTGCCGGTCAGTGTACTTTTTTGTGAATCATCCATCAAGTAGTCATAATCGTAGGCAACCCCTTTTGCATCTATGCCGATCGTTCCCGCGGATAAAAGCTGCATCCGCATACGTTCGGCGTCCACATTAACACCGTTAACCAGGTTGGTGGCATCATCAAAGATTTTTTGGATAATCGGTTTCAGAATATCTTTATTTCTCGCTTCCAATGCCATCAGAATCTGCTGGCGGTCTTTTTCCCCAATGCGCATGGCTTCACGGAAGAACGGCATTTCCGTTTCTACCCGAGACACGCCAACTCTATCCCGGATAGGTGCCTTAGTATCAAATTCGGCCGGCGCCAGCGCAACCGGCAATCCATTGCTGCCCTTTATCCAGGCGAGGTTTAATCCCAGTTTTTTGCGAGATGGAAACAGTACTTCGCCAAGATATGGAATCTTGTTAGAAGCTTGGTTAAATGCCAATGCACAGTCCATGGCTGTTCCCGCTTTTGCCGCTCTGGCTGCTGGCTGACCACCAGGTTTTTGCTGGTGGCCAGCAGGAGCCATTTTATTGATTTACGTATTTTGATGATAAGTCCGGCAGTTTTGCGTTCGGTAACACCATATCCAGCTGCTTTCAGCCGCCGGATATGCTCGCTGCAGGTTTTTTCCGATAAACCTTAACGACCGATTAAATAACCAGCCCCAAAAATCGGAGTTAGAGCATTGTGCTATCAAGACCCACGAGACTTTGAAAATGAAAAAGACTCCGCAATGACTGCGAAGTCTTATAGATATTGGTGCCGAGGACCGGAATCGAACCGGTACGGGTATTTCTACCCGCGGGATTTTAAGTCCCGTGCGTCTGCCAGTTCCGCCACCCCGGCATAGTATGATATATAGAAAGCCACTCATGCGGCTTCTTTATTTATTTGGAGGCGACACCCAGATTTGAACTGGGGAATAGAGGTTTTGCAGACCTCTGCCTTACCACTTGGCTATGTCGCCACTAAAATGGAGCGGAAAACGAGATTCGAACTCGCGACCCTCGCCTTGGCAAGGCGATGCTCTACCGCTGAGCTACTTCCGCTTTAATGGTGCCTCAGGACGAACCGTCGATCTCCGCCGTGACAGGGCGGCATGTTAGACCGCTACACCACAGGGCCGCGTGCAATCGCAATACTTAGTATATATGAGCCTTCGAATAAAGTCAATACTACAAAAATTCTCTTGACCTCGAAAGCAGTGCGACGGAATTTATTATATCCTACTATAGCAAAAGCGTCAAGTGTTTTTCTCAAACACATTCACTCAGTAAGCTCAGTAAGTACCTTCTTAACGGTTTCTTGTACTTGCTCCGGATCAAAGGGCTTAATGACAAAGCCAGATGCCCCGGCTTTGAGCGCATCTGAAATAATACTTTTCTGCCCAATGGCAGTTACCATTACAATGCGCGCTAACGGGTCCTCTTCGTGAATATGCTTCACCGCCTGGATTCCGTCCATAACTGGCATTGTAATATCCATGGTTACCAAATCTGGTTTAAACTGACGATAGAGCTGCACTGCTTGTTTACCATCACCGGCTTCAGCAACAATCTCATGTCCCATACCTATTAAGAGGTTTTTTACCATCATCCGCATGAACGCAGAATCATCACATACTAGAACTCTTGACATTGAAATCACTCCCCACTGCTACTCCACCAATTACTATAATTTCAACCTTACGTTTTCAAGTGTCGGAATCAAATTATCATTTAACTTTGTCTCAAGATCAGGCAATGTCCTTGAATCAAAAGCAGTTATCATGATCGGCACCCGTTTCAGCCGAATTTCGCCAAAAAATTCATCCCGAAAAATATTATAGTTTATCGTCAAATTACTTTCAGCCGCAAAGTCACTATAGTCCATTATAACATAAGAACCATTCAATGCTTTAATCGGTTTTTCCGGACTGATAAAAAGCGTAAACCCGGCTATTTGTGCTGGCAGTTTGGCACTATACGGCCATTCTAGAACCTTCTTGCTAGTAATTTGCGTACATACAGAACTAGGATCAAAAATCGCTAATTGCCTTAGTGTTTTTTCCATACGTTCTGTCAAAACTTTTTCAAAGGCTGCCAAGTCCGGTGTAAAAAAAGTTATGTCGCAAAATTCCGTTAAGCCAATGACAATACGAACCAGAAAGTCTTTTGTCGCTTCATCATACAAACCAGTAAAGCTCCGCCGGGCTTGTTGATTATTGTAAGTAAAAATACGATATTGCGAACCGCAAGTCATTAATTCGTTAATTAAAGTAAACCCAAAAATCTCTTGGGGGAATTTTTTTAAAAACTCCCATTCTGCCACTTGCTCAATAATTTTTTCCATACTTTGGCCCTCCGATTCCTCTATACCTATATTCGTGAGCATACACAAAAAACCTGCTAACAAAGTAACCAAAAACTAAGTTCAGAATACTATGAAGTAACTTCTTGGTAAGAGCAAACCGTCAGTAATAGGGAGGGAAAATCATGGTAAGACGTTGGGGAGGATTAGTGGCAATCCTACTTGTAATCTCGTTACTCCTTACTGCCTGCAGTCAGGCACCGGCCACACAAGTAACTCCGACTAAGGGTCCGGCCTGGGCTCCTGGGCTCACAGCACTGCCACAGGAAACAGTTATCAAGGTTGGTATGAAACAAGTTATTTCTGATGCTGGAATTCTTATTGGTATGGCCAAAGGCTATTACCAGGATGTCGGCATTAAAATTGAACCAATCCAATTTAATACCGGCCAGGAAATGATTAATCAACTAGCCGCAGGCCAGTTGGATGTAGGCGCCACAGTCACGGCCTCCGGGCTATTAAACGCTATGTCCCGTGACATACCTGTTAAAATTGTTGCCGATAAAGGAATTAATGTACCCGGACAAGGCTATTACCGCCTGGTTATACGAAAAGACCTAGCCACTAGTGTTAAAGACTTTGCTGATTTGCGCGGCAAAAAAATTGCAGTTGTTGGTACAGCCTCACTTGATGAAATATGTCTGGCCAGAGTATTAGCTAAGGGTGGTTTGACAACTAAGGATATTGATATGCAAGTCATCCGGGCCTTTCCCGATATGCTTGTATCGCTTGGTAACAAAAGCATTGATGCTGCTATGGTCATCGAACCTTTTGTAACGCAAGGCATAGTCAAAGGGATTGTTGACCCTTGGAAAGACCCGTCTGAATATGACCCTGATGCGCAAATTGCCCTATTAGTCTACGGCACAAGCATGACTACCCGGCCTGATGTCGCCAACCGCTTTATGACTGCCTATGTAAAAGCCATGCGCGACTACAATGACGCCTTCTTC
>JAGGAA010000076.1 GCA_017889675.1 Bacillota bacterium
CCGTTCTTTTATCGCTCTGTCAGAGACACTTGTCTCTTTCCCTTTCATTAATTTAACCTCTGCTATTTCAGAGCTAAAATTATCTTTCCCAGTAACATTGACTTCTGCTTCATATCCTTGTATTCCCGCTGCTATCGACAGATTCTCAATAAAAGCGCCTAGTGACAATATCATTTCTCGATTATCAGGATCAACCGCCGGTAGCCATCGTGTCTTATCTGAGCCTATTCCCCATAGTTTGTCTTTCTTTATTGTTATCCTCCAAGGCTGCGTATTGTGACCACTAGGAGCAAGAGATGCCAAATATAATAGTTCAATTTTCTCTTCACTTAAACCCTGTACATATTGCAAAGTATAACCTTTTCTCAATGTACCTTCCTCTTCCATCTTCAGCCAGGTGTAAAAAATTGAGCCAGCACCCAGTGCAATTCCCCCGGCCCAACAATACCTTATAAATTGCCTTCTGTTCAGAAAATAATTCTCCCCTCGCCAATCGCTTTATTAGTTAGTACTAACTAACTATATTAAAGCACACTTGGACCTTTTTGTAAATAATCATATGGCTTTTAGACATGCGACATTTTGCTAATTGGGATATTCGAGAGTTACCCCGCATCTAACTTATCAAATAATACTACGCGGTTTCTGCCAACACGCTTCCCTTGGTACATACCTGTATCTGCATTCTTTATGATACCATCTGTGGTATCACCGCTCTTAATGACAGCAACACCAATTGTCAATGTCACCGCTAAAGTATTATTTTCATAAACATACCGGCGTTTCCCCACCTTCTTGCTGATACACTCAGCCATATCCATAGCGATTTCCGAATTTGTCTCCGGCAATAACAGGAGAAATTCATCGCCACCCCATCGCGCAGCAGTATCGGATTCCCTTACAGCTTTACGGATGTCGTCAGATACAGACTTTAGCAAAAAATCACCGCACGCATGCCCATATTTGTCATTAATCACTTTGAACAAGTCAACGTCAATACTAATCAACGCAAACTCTACACCAGTTCGTTGATACCGCTCATGTTCTTCCTGAATTCTTGTTTCCATATGCCGCCGATTATAAAGGCTTGTCAAACTATCTGTTCTTGATGTCAACTCTAATTGTTGATTATACTTGGTCTGGTCTATTGATACTGCGATAAGGTAATAAGAAAATCCCATCATTAAAGTGAATAATACTAAAGGAATACATACGAACAACGAATAGGTCGTTTGTCCGGCATAAAAAGCCAATAATACAAAAGACAGCATGGGGAAAAAAGAAAAAACACGATGTTGTTGATCAAGAACATCAAGGATATTTTTAATATGAGGCCTAATATATTTTCGTATTAATGGTATACAAGTCAGTTCCAACAAAAGCCCGGTTAGCAACAACCAACCTACCATATTCTCAAACACCAAAATTTCTAAACTACAAAAAATAGAAAAATCAGCCTGTGAAAAAGAAAAAACCATAAAAAACACAAATAGTTTTGCATGAAGGGTTTCCTTGAAAACCAGCGAAATCGGAATCAATAACAATAAACTTAATGCATAACCAGCCCAATAATGGTTCGGTGCTATTGGAGTAATAAAATCCCGCAAGCAGTTTATCGCCACCCATGTACCAGCAAAGACTATTATCTGAAACCAAATAGGCCGTTTTTTCACTGTTAAAAATGAATAAAATAGCCATATATTTGCTATAGCAAAGGCGACTCTACTTAAATTGATAATAATCAACGTAATGTCTGACAAATTTGCAAAATCGACTACAATCTGCGTACTATCTGACATATTACCTCCATTAATTAGCAAACTTCAATCTATAATAGCAACAAGGGGACGTCCGGCTATACGAAAATGGTCTCATATTTAATCTAGATAATATCCTCAAAGCTATTTGCACATAAAAATAACAGCATCATCAAATAAAAGTGTTTGCAGTATAGTTCCGACGCCCATTGTAAGAGGTTTATTGGGGATGCCCCCCTTTTATCTAGAGGAATCTCCCCTACAGGTGTGACAACGGTCAGTAAAGCAAAAAATTGATAATATCGAATTTATTATAACATATTATTACTTATCTCTTATTAAAAATTTCTTTAACTATAGTCTTTTCCAGTACAACAAGAGAAACAGCTTTTATCATTTACATTAAATTATTTATTAGTTATACTTTTTATAGAAAATAATACCCTTAAAAAAAATTTTCAACTTCAAATTGTGTAGTGACACGATATAAATAAAAGTGCGCTTGGAGGGAAAGCAGCTGAAAAATAAAAAAATTATCATGGTTGTTACCAATTATGACCGTATCGACGAATCCCATGAGACAGGGGTATAAATGAACCAGATAAAATCGCGCTTCTGATTTTTACTGGTATTAATAAAATCCACCGCTTCCGCTAAAAATGGAAGTCCACAGCAAGCCCATCGGCAGCAGTTTTGTTGTCAATACCAAAATCCTGAGCAGATATTTTTTCATGCAGCCCTGTCATTAATCCCAGCAGCATCGCTGGTGAGTGCGTTGGTTCGGCAAAAAAGCAATGGACATGCTCTCCGTATATCAACTTAAGGCCAAAAGTAACACCGCCGGGTCCTCCCCCTACGCCGCATGGCAAGTATACAAACAAGGGATGATCTTGGTCGACAACAATACTTAGATTTTTCACTTGATGCTTAAGTCTCTTAGCGGCTACAGCATACCCCAATAAAAGATGACGCGAATTCTCATCATCAATAAAATAACTTGCGGCATCTTGTTCGGCTTCTTTGCGCCCCATTTCAACTGCCAATGAGTAATCGGCAGCATGCTCAATCACTATAACTCCTTTGCTTCTCAGCATGTCCCTTTTCCACTGTTTAGCATCTGCCGACATATGTACAACCACCCGAAATCCAAAAGCTGCCCCCATAATTCCGATGCTAAGACCAAGATTTCCCGTAGAGCCCACAACAATAGAATATCGGCCAAACAGTTTCCGAAATTCTTCACTTGCCAGCACTGCATAGTTGTCTGTCCGTGAAAGCCGCGAGTGCTTAATAGCAAGAGTTTCAGCAACATACAACACTTCATAGACGCCTCCCCGCGCTTTAATGGAACCGGAAATTGGGAGATGGCTGTCATACTTTGCATATAGAACCCCAGGAATCTGAATCCCGCATACGTCGTTTAAGGTCTGCTGCATGTTGTTGAATAACCTCAAGCGGGGATTCAATAATCCCATTGGCTTTTTCGGTTTCAGGAAATAGCTTTTTGATAAGTGGTGCAAACCTGTCAAGCCTAGCCTCAGCATCGTCAATATCTACCATACCTAGCGATTTAAGCGACTTCCCAACCCGGTTTCCATAAAGCGGGTTTGCCCAAAATACCTCTCTAGTTGCCACAAGCTCTTCAATCAATGGGTATTTTCTTTTCCATTCATCCATTTCTATTCCCTTAGCAGTAAGTTTCATCCAGTTTCCTCCAAGCAGGATAGTGTAAAAATACCTGCAGGGCTACATCATAATGAGAAAATCTTAGTGACTCTGATGCCACCGTAATTTTTGCCGTAACTCCGCAAATTTTTTAGTAATTTAGTAATAAAAGCACAGCATCATTAATTTGGTGTCTGTGCTTTTTTGCGTAAGCGAATACTCCGCTACTGGGGATAAATAAACGTATTCGAATCCCTATTCTAACAAACACGCCCGGTCAAAAATTTAATCGCCTCTGGTTCTGGTATCGGACGACTAAATATGTATCCTTGAATACGGTCGCAACCGTTACTAGCCAGATATACCAATTGCTGTTCAGTTTCTACACCTTCAGCAACAACCGTCATATTCAGGGTGTGGGCCATATCGATGATCGAACCAATGATTTTCGCCCCATAGGCATCAGTAGTTATCATATCAATAAAAGATTTATCGATTTTAAGTGTTTCCACCGGTAAATTGCGCAAATAGGTTAACGACGAATAGCCTGTGCCAAAATCATCAAGCGACAGTCTCACCCCTAAGGCTTTAAGTTGGGCAAGCTTGCTGGTAGCATCCTCAAGTGATGTCATCAGCAAACTCTCGGTGATCTCCAGTTCTAGTTGGTGGGGCTGAATGCCGGCTGCTTTGACGGCATTGCGGACAATGTCAATAAAATCAGCAGCAGCTAATTGTTTTGACGATATATTAACCGCCACATGTATCCCAACCCACCCCTGGTTGGCCAAGCGCCGGGCAAACCGGCAAGCTTCATGCAGCACCCATTTCCCGATAACATGGATGAGGCCGGATTGCTCGGCTAGGGGAATAAACTGTATCGGCGCCACAGCTCCATGTTCAGAGCTATTCCAGCGAAGAAGCGCCTCAAATCCAACCACGGTCCCTTCAGCGGTAACTATCTGTGGTTGATATGCGAGGGAGAGTTCCCCAAGCTCCAGCGCATAGCGCAAGCCGTTGGTCAGTCGCATTTTCTCATAGGCCTCGGTCTGCATCGCCTCCGCGTAGAAGCGCCAGCAGTTCTTGCCGTCTCTTTTGGCCGCATACATTGCGTTATCTGCGTTTTTAATGATTTCTTCCGTCGTGTCGCCATCGGCAGGATAAGCGGCAATACCGACACTTGCCGTCATATGAAAATACGTTCCGAAAATCTCGTGTTTTTTCCCTAGCGCCTTATTTATCCTATAGACAATTTCGTCAATCTGCCCTCGGTTATTTTTTGCGTGCAGTATTACGACAAACTCATCGCCGCCAAGCCGGGCCACAAACGCGTCTTCCCCCACCCCGGCGACGATTCTGCTTCCGGCCGCAATAATAATCTCGTCCCCATAGGTGTGGCCGTAAGTATCATTGACCATTTTAAGATCATCCAAATCAATAAACAGCACAAACCCCGACGCACTGCCCTCACGGGTCTGTTCCATTTCCGTATTCAGCCATTCGTTTAAATGATGACGATTCGGTAAGCCAGTCAACGAATCAAAGTAGGCCATATGCCGGATGATTTCCGCCTGCTGCCGCCGTTCTTCCTCCGCCCGTACCCGCTCGGTAATATTCTGGTTCGTCCCGTAGGCCCTTATGATCTTGCCTTTAGCATCTCTGACAACACTTCGTCGTACAACAACGGTTCGTACTTCGCCGTCCCGGCGGATGATCCGATGCTCCACATCGCTAGAATTAAGTTGTTTCCCAGACGAAAGGAACTCTTTTTCGTCCCTAAACATCCAGGCATCTTCCGAGTGCACGAACTCCCTGACATAAGCGTCCAAAGACATAAAGCGCCCTTCCCGTTCTACGTCCGTACCGTAGACGGCATAAAACTCATCACCGAATTCGAAAAGCCCTGTCTCGGGATTATATTCCCACGGTCCCAGGTTGGCAAGTTCAGCCGCCAAAGATAGCTTGTTTTTGCTAGCTAGGATGGCTTCCTCCTGTTGCCGCCGCTCTTCCTCCGCCCTCACTCGTTCGGTAATATCGCGGACAACAACTATATAATATGGTTCACCATCAATATTAAGCACGCGAGCTGAAAACTGGCCATATACAGCATGGCCGTCTTTGTGCCGGAACCGGACTTCCATGTTGCGAATCTCACCAAGACTTTTCAGCCCCTCCACCATACGTTCCCGGTCCCGGTGATCTGCCCAAAGATCCAATTCTACGGTTTTCTTTCCGATTACTTCTTCTTTTGCATAGCCGCTCATCTGAGTAAAACCTTCGTTTATTTCCACATATGTGCCATCCATCCGGGTAATAGTTATTGTATCTGGACTAAGATAGAAGGCCTGGGAGAACTTCTCTTCCGATAATTTGAGCTGCTCCTCGATCTTTCTTTGCTCCGTTATATCCTGGGTGACAGATAAGATGCATTCTTCGTCGTTGATAGAAACGACTCGAGCCGACATCAAACCACATAGTTTCCTACCGTCCTTACGACGGTACCACGCTTCCACATTATTGACTTCCCCATGATTTTTCAGCCCTTTGAGCAGGAAGTCCTTGTCTCGCGCATCCACCCAAAGATTCAATTCCGCTCTTGTTTTGCCAATCAATTCTTCTTTAGTATAGCCCGTACTTCTGCAAAAACTTTCGTTCACATTCGCATACGTGCCATCCTGCCGCGCAACGCAGATCGCACTTGGGCTCATCTGATAAATTTTATAAAACTTTTCTTCCGACTGTCGGAGATGTTCTTCCATTTGCTTGCGTTCCTTAATTTCATTATTTAAGGAAGCTACAAGCGCGGCATTGTTCAAAGCAAGCGAAGCAAGATCGGCAAACCGCTGGAACAAAGACAGCTCGTAGTCGTCAAAGATTCGGCCCGATTCGGAAAAAGCTAGGCCGATGGTACCGATTATTCTATCTCTGTTCTTTAGTGGGACCAGCACAAAATAGTGTACTTCGTCGAAAACAGACTCGGGTAAGCGATGTTCCCATGTACTGTAATTGTCAACAACGGCAATTCGACCTGTTTTATATACTTGTCCGAAAAGTCCTTCCGCAATTGTTCCCTCATACTCAAACTCAGCAAATACGCCTGTTCCTTTCTTTAAAGAAAATGTTCCATTTTCTTCATTCATGAACTGCACGAAACTATTCGGAACGCTGAAAATCTCCATAGCTCCGGAAATAATTTTTTTCAATATATCGTCGTGATTAAGATCAGCTATCAAATCAAGTGCTATATCGTGCAGCAAATTAAGCACCACATTTTGACGATAGAGTTTTTCTTCTTTTGTCAATAATTCATCAAATTGCTGCCGCAACTCCTCTTCCGAAGCGGTAAGTTCCTCGTGAGCGGCCAAAAGTTCCTCGTGCAACAATTGATATTTTTTTTCGCTTCTTTTTAGAGCCTTTTCTTCTGTTGTCCGGCTGAGATCCCGGACTATGCTGACAAATGCATCCTTGCCCGCGAAAAGAGTACTCTTAAAACTTATCTCCACCGGAAAGTGCGTCCCATCTCGCCTTAAGTGGACGACCTGAAATAAAACGTCCTCTTGCCCGACTACTTTCATCTGATCGCTAATGATATGCCTTTCCTCAGGAGAATACAAATCTTGAACACGAATGTAGTGAAACTCGTCGGCAGAATAACCGTAAACATTGGAAGCCGCACGATTTGTATACATCACTTTACCGTAAACATCAAAGACGAAAATAGCATCGCGCACTTGCTCCGCTATATTTTGAAATACGGCGATAGCAAAGATAGTCTCTATTGCCTCATGTTTATCCTTCTTATCATGCACTGTTATCACCTCTTGCTGGTTCAAATGATAAGTCTGTTTGCCGACGCCCAGCATTCCTTGTTTATTTAGCACTCTTATTAGCAAAAAATGACACTTATATACTTATAACATACATATACTGATAATATTTGTCAATCTTGATCAATAATTTTATATTAAACTATCCTTGTTACTCTTAGAAATAGCAACTTCCGGTTTTGCGGGTAATATTAGTACTAAATTAAATAATACGCAGTAAGCCAATAATAACACTCCAGTAGATACATTAGACAAAAGAAAGGCAATCTTTATTCTTTAACAAAGAATTAGGATTGCCTTTTTTGTATTTTGTGTTATAACAAGCAGCTGTTTTTTGAGACTGTTTATAAAAAAACTGTTTTAGGTCATGGTTTAGGACAATATGACTTTTCTAGTTCACTCTTCTGCATATTTTCCGTTTGCAAGACTCTTAAACCATTGAGAATATAATACGGGATTATACAAATAACCCTCCTGCAGATCTGTTTTGATGTAATTCTCAAAAGAATTACGCGTTGCTTTAGAAAGATCGATATCACTATAAATTATTTTAACATCTGTTGCAATCGCAGGGTTTGTGCCATAATAACCAATAACTTGCAGTACCCTTTTTATCGTCCATAGGCCCAACTAGAAAACTAGCGCCCGGAAAATGAGTTCCCATGAAATTCCATTTTTAGATATTTCACCACCAATTAAATCTACAGTTGCAACAAATAAATCACTTTGATACGAGTCAATTATCCCCTCTGGCCCCAATGCTATTGCTGAGTATACGCCTTATTAATTACAGGCGGCGTCCACAAGCCGTTCAATGTCTCTTCTTTGGGCCAGTAAAGGCGCATCGCACACCAGAATGGTCCGTTCGGAGCAGGAAGCCAGTTTGTTTCCTTATCGACACCAGGAGACTCATGTTGAATGTAAAGAGTTATTCCGCCATCAGCATCACGTTGCAAGAACGGCAACAGCGGGGAATTGATCAGATAACGCTGCAGCGAATTGGCCGAAAGCAAACTTGACGGCAATTCATACATCGTCAATGACCAAAACGCATTGACCGGTGGCAATTGGCCGGGCGGAATCCGCAGAACATATGCATTCTTCGCACCATCAAAAGGCTGCCCGTCGGAGTCCTTGCGATAAACTGGATACATTGCTTCCTGGCTCGAGTTGCCGTAAATACCAGTCATAGCGCCCGCACAACGATACAGATAGTTATTTTTCATGTATTCTCTGGTACCAAATAGATCGCCGCTTTTCAGC
>JAGGAA010000077.1 GCA_017889675.1 Bacillota bacterium
CTTGTGTGACTGCGACAATCTAGCTCCCGCCCGGGCACATTTTTTTAAGCTGTACGACATGATGGTTGTTCGTGAGAAAGAAAAGGTGCTTAATGAGAATGTGGCCGCACTGGTGGCAGAGAGTAAGATTAGCTATTTAGCGTGAGGGGTGAATGTAGTGATTGACCAAAGTAAGTTTGAGGAACATCTTAATAATTTGCGGGCCATTGTTGCAGTATTGGATACTGCTGATGATCAGCAGGAGGCTTTTGACTATCTTGACCGGCTTCATCAGGCTTTTGCTGGAGAAATACTAAACCATTTTATTGGGTATAATAAATATATGAGTTAGCATGTTGACTTCACATAAGGCAATTGCAGATAATAAAACAACAAAAACCTTGACAGGTTGCAGGAATTTTGTTACAAAAAGAGAAAGAGATAATAATAGAAATATACTATTGTGTTGTCTAATGATTTTATATTGATAAGAAAGGGGAGAGCTTGTATGGCGGTAAGTCTGCGCGAGTATCCGGTAATTGCTGGTAAAGATGCTCAACGTTTTGAGAAAAAAATGGTCCAGAATCAAAAGAATATGAAAAAGGCAGTAGCTGCTAAGCTTGCTATCCTTAAGAAATAATGACACAACAGAATTTTGACCCCTCAAATTTGACTTTGAGGGGTATTGTTTCGTCTGATCACAAACAAATCCAACAGTTCCGGTGTGGTAATGGCAGCATGGACAATTTTCTGGTTACCGAGGCTTACATTGCACACATAATGCGCGAGGCAAGCACAACAGTTGTGCTTTATGAGGAAAAAATCGTAGCCTATTTTACGCTCTGCCACTCAATTATCAAATTCTATCTTGAGGTGGATATTCCCAAGAAAAGTGGGGGAACGCGAAAGCTTGCTTGCCCTTCTAAGAAAGTAAAGGTTGTTCAAGCTTGGATATTACGAAATATCTTGGAAAAAGTGGAGGCCAATATAGCTTCTACAGCTTTTAAAAAAGGTAGTACTGTAATTCAAAATGTTAAACCCCATGTAGACAACAGATATCTACTCTGCATGGATATTAAAGATTTTTTTGATAATATTACATTTTACGATGTGTTCCATATATTTCGTTCTTTGGGCTACGATGCAACAGTATCTGCCTTACTTTCAAACATCTGTTACCGACAGTGGCCATTTACCGCAAGGTGGAGTAACATCACCTATTCTTTCTAATATTGCTTGCATGAAATTAGATGAGAGGCTATCTAAGTATGTGGGTGCACGTAATATTGTGTATACGCGCTATGCAGATGATATGACGTTTTCTGCAAAATCACCCGAGCTTCTTTTGCGCGCTATGGTAACTATAAAAGCGATTATAGAGAGTGAGCAATTTACTGTTAATGAGAAAAAAACTCGATTGCTTGGTCCAAGGCAGCAACAAAAAGTTACTGGTATCGTTATTAGCAATGACAAGCAGTTAGGAATAGGAAAAAAACAAAAGAAAGTACTTCGTGCAGCCATATATAACTTAATAATGAAACCAATGGGAAAAAATGAACGCCAACAAAAAATGTTATGGATATTAGGTTGGTTGAGCTACTTGAAAAGCATTGATAAGCACAGCTGCAACGAACTAACAGTATATGGTAAAAGATTATTAACCTCAATACAAGTTAACACACCACAAAGGTCAAAAATAATAAAGAATATGTTGGCTCGATTTGTATAAGAATCAGGGAGCAAATATAATAGAACCCGGAATATAATATATTGTCATTACCCGTGGAAGAATATATAATGTAATGAAGAATAGAAAAAGGTAGGTGAGTTCAATCATGGCAACTAGTTCTTTTGAAAAACCCTTAATTATTAAGGATAAGCGAGCTTTAGAAATTATGGAAAAGGGATTCGAGCAGACTACAGGTCGTCGGTCGAATTCGCCACGCGATATTGACTCTGAACTTCGGAAGGGGAGAGCACAATTAGGCAAAGTATCCTCTCGCTTGAAAGCCTCCTTACCGAAATAGGCGAGGATGATACCGCTGAATTGCTCTCAAATTTTTATTGTACCAAGGATGAAGACGTTCAGTCTTTTTTGCGAGAGCGCGCGGTTATATATGAGCGTAAACATAAGGCAAGAACGTATTTGATTGTAAATAGCGAAGAACTAGAGGCGGGGACGCTACAAATCCTCGCTTATTTTTCTGTTGCCTTGAAGGTAATACAGATTGCTGATACTGTCACAAGATCTAAAGCTAAAAAATTGGACGGGCTTTATTCTAACATCGAGCAGACGCCTGGCTATTTAATTGGCCAACTTGCCAAAAATGATGTTTATGCCAGCCAAATTAAAGGCAATGAAGTATTAGACTATGCTTTTGATGTAATTGATAAAGCGTTTTCGGCAGTCGGCGGTCGATTTGTGTTGGTTGAGTGCGCTGACAATGTAAAGCTTAAAAGCTTCTATGACAACTATGGATTTCAGCATTTGCAACAACCTGATGAGTTAGTCCAACTTGTTCGATTCTTATAATGAATTATACTCAAAATCTTAAAGGGGTGATTGACATAAGTCAGTCACCCCTTCCGCAAAAAAATCTTCTAACATTCTTCTAACAAGCTCTACAAAATGCGACTTAAACCATCATAACCAAGACCACTCAAACCATCGAATTGACTGGATTGTTCTAAACGTACAAGGCCTCTAGCCTAGGTTGGGAGGATAGAATTATGTTGATGGATGCAGTAGGGCTAAAGCAGCCTGAGGTAGTGGCTTGTGTTGGTGCCGGGGGGAAGACATCCTTAGTGCAATCACTGGCCGCTGCTGGCCTGGGAGGGCCTATTGTGATTACAACCACAACTAAGATGTTTTATCGCCAGGTAACTGATTATCCGTTGGTGGTGAATGATAACTATGGCGCTGGGGTGGCACAGGTTATGCACATCTTGGCAGAGCAGCATCAGGTGGCGTGGTTTAACAGGCAAGCAGGCGAAAAAGTCATTGGTATACCACCAGAATGGGTGGATCAGCTGGCTGCCGTGCTGCCTGCGGTCTATATTTTGGTCGAAGCAGATGGGGCACGCGGTTGTCTCATCAAAGCCCCGTCTGAGCAGGAACCGGTTATACCTGCCAGTACTACTAGAACTGTCGGCATAGTAAATCTAAGTGCCCAGGGCCAGCCGTTATCGGTAGAAAATACCCATCGTTTGGATTTGGTGACTTGTAGAATTAATAAACAGCTGGGAGAAGTAATCACCTGGCAGGATATAGCTCGGCTGGCTGTGCATCAGCAGGGCATTTTTCAATATGCTCGGGGGAGTAAGGTCTTACTGCTGAGCGGGTGTGACGACAAGGCTGCCAGGCTGGCAGCCAAGCAAATTGCTGGCTATGTTACGTTAGCGAATGTGGGCATCGACCGGGTAGTGGTAGCCACAGGCTATGGCGCTGCTATGCAGGCAAATGAGGTGTATGTGCTGTGAATAACGGAATTGGTGCGGTAATTTTGGCAGCAGGTACTGCCAGTCGTATGGGCCGGCAAAAACTGTTGTTGCCATTGGCGGGGCAGCCCTTGCTAACCCATGTGCTCGGGACTGTGCGCAAATTACCATGGGCTGATTGTATTGCCGTTATTGGGGAACCTGAGGCTGAACTAGCTGCTCTGTGCCACACGCAGGCTATTCGTTCTATCTATAATTCCAAGCGCCAGCAGGGACAGGCTGCGTCGATTACCTTGGGTGTGCAGCAGTTAACCAGTGATCTTGCCGGCATTATGTTTTTTTTAGGTGATCAGCCATTGATATCTCCAGCCCTGATTGCAGGTGTAATTGATCAATTTACCCAGTCGGCTAGTGATAAGGCTATTATTGTGCCCTGTTATCAGGGACAACGCTATAGTCCCGTACTATTTGGAGGCTACTGGCGCGGGTCGTTGGCTACTTTGAGCGGTGATACCGGCGGACGGCAGATCATGCACGCTAACCCGGCACAGGTTGTGGAGGTTAACTGGCCTGAGCAGACACCGTTTTACGATGCTGATACCTGGGAAGACTATCAAAGACTAAAAAAGGTTACTGTAAATCTTTAATGGATACTATATAAATTGGGTAATTGGTAGGAGGTCTGGCCTTGGGACATATCGTCAACGGTGATCGCGAATACCGACTGCTACAGCAACGGCTAGATCAAAATATTACTGGTGCGCCGTATTCGCCGGTATTCATCCAAATACTAAAACTGCTATTTTCACCTGGCGAGGCTACCATTGCTAGGCAGATTCCCTTACGCCCTACCTCGCTAGCTGCAATGGCACGAAAAACAGGACTTCCTGAGGCTGAATTGCAAGCTAAAATACTGTTGATGGCTGAAAAAGGCCTGGTATTTGATTTCGAATATAACGGACAATGTCATGTGGTATTAGCACCGGTGGTTATTGGCTTTTTTGAATTCGTTTATATGCGTACCCGTGATAGCCTGGCCATGGCCGAACTGGCACAGCTATTTGAGCAGTATATGTTGCAGGATGATCAATTTGCTCGCGACATATTCCAAGAGACTACCCAGTTAGGGCGTGCTCTGATACGGGAAGAAGCCTTGGACGATTACTCTGAGGTGCTTGACTGGGAAAAGGCTAGCCAGGTCATTCGGTCGGCCAAGACAGTTGGATTATCATTATGTGCCTGCCGTCACAAAGCCAGCCATTTGGGCAAGGCCTGTGCCGCGCCGCTCAGGACTTGCCTAACCTTTAACAATGGGGCTGATATGCTAATAAAAAAAGGAATGGCCGAACAGTCAAGCGTCAGTGAGGCTATGTCTGTACTTGAACAATGCAAACAGGCCGGTTTAGTGCAAATCGCCGACAATGTACAGCACTCAGTTGGCTTCATGTGCAATTGCTGTGGCTGCTGCTGTGGCATGTTTCAAGCAATAAAGACTTTCAATATTAGGAATGCGGTTGTTACTTCCAACTGGATGGTTCAGATTACTGCGGAAAAATGTACTGGCTGCGGACTATGTGTCAAGGCTTGCCCAGTAGATGCCATCAGCCTTGAGAAAGGCTACGCCGGACAGCCTAAAGCCGTGTGTGAACCTAGTCTTTGTCTGGGATGTGGGGTATGCTACTCGGCCTGTAAGCGTGGTTGTATTAGCATGAGTAGTCGCGAACAGCAAGTCCTGGTTCCTGAGACAACCTTTGATCGCATAGTAACTATGGCTATTGAAAGAGGTAAACTAAGCAACTTTCTCTTTGACGACCCCTCACGACTTAGCCACCGGGCGCTGGGACGTATTGCCGCAGTTATTGAAAGGTCCGCTCCTGTCAAGGCATTTATGGCGATTAAGCCGATACGCTCGGTATTTTTAAGCGCTATTGCCGCAGGCACCAAAAGGTATATAAATATTCGGCGGTAAAGAAGTTTGCAGGCACAGGTAGGTGGTGCATTGACAACGCTACACCACTAGCGTTTAACTTCCGCTTTTGCCAACACACCACCTACCTGCAAAATCTTTAACACTTTGTATATAGAACGGTAATTTTACTTAGACTAGAGGCGATATATTTGTATTTTGCCAATGCCGAGGGACCGGTATTTCGTCCGCCCAGTGAGGCATACAGCTTTATTTTGCGAGTGACAATTGGTTGTTCGCATAATGCCTGCACGTATTGTACTATGTACCGGTCAGTTATGTTTCGCACCTGCCCCCGGGAAGAGATAATGGCTCAGATTAATGCCGCTAAACCGTATAACCAGAACATTCGCCGTATATTTTTGGCAGATGGCAACGCATTGGTTCTGGCAACAGACAAGCTGTTAGACATATTGCAGCTTTTAAAGCAAACATTTCCCCGTTTACAACGAGTATCTTGTTATGCCGGGCCAAAAGACATATTGAATAAAACGCCGTTAGAACTGGCGGCGCTCAGGGATGCCGGGCTCAGGTTGGTTTATTATGGACTGGAGTCAGGCGATGAACTTGTGCTAAGACAGGTGAATAAAGGTGTTAGCGCAGCCGAAACGATCGAGGCTGGTCAGCGTATTGTTGCTGCCGGCATCAAACTGTCAGTTATGATTATTGCCGGTCTTGGCGGGCAAGTCCATTCTAGCCGGCATGCATTCCATACAGCGCAGGCGGTAAATGCTATTCGCCCTCAGATGGTGAGTGCGTTGACGTTAATGCTATACCGCGGTAGTGAACTGGTAGAGCAATTTGAACGTGGTGAATTTATGCCTTTACCACCAGCTAACATTATGGCCGAACTCTACCAACTGGTAAGCGCCATTGATTTACCGCTAGGTAGTCATTGTTTGTTTAGAAGCACCCATAGCTCTAATCATATTGGCTTGGCAGGCACTTTGCCCAAGGATAAGGCCAGATTGCTCCAGGAATTGCAGGCAGCTGAAGCCCAATTGAGATATTTGACTGACTGGGACCCCTACAACAATGTTGAGTAAGATTAAGATATAGATTCATTGCATTCCATATCTTGACAAAAATCGCCCTAGGGCTTAAAATTATGAAAACTTATCAGGTTATCTTCAAAATCTGAGACCGAAAAAATGCAGTAAATCGGCCTTGCTGACAGATAAGTTATTTACTAGTATTAAGGAGGAGTTACATGCGACGCACTATTCAAGTGGAAGAAAAGTTACCGATGATTGAAACGCTGCCGTTAAGTCTGCAACACCTGTTTGCCATGTTTGGAGCCACAGTCCTTGTGCCTATTTTATTTAAAATTAACCCCGCAACTGTATTATTGTGGAATGGTATCGGCACACTGCTCTACATATGTATTACTAAAGGAAAAATCCCAGCCTATCTTGGCTCAAGCTTTGCTTTTTTATC
>JAGGAA010000078.1 GCA_017889675.1 Bacillota bacterium
CAACAGCGATAGCATCGCCACTCGCTCAGAATGTCCGCACATATATGAGTTTTTAGCATCAAGCGCGGTGGTCAGCGCATCCACCATTTCGTGCAAATCCTCAACTGTAATTTGCTGGAACAATTTATCATTTCCTTTCTCAATTCAGCATTTTGCCTCCTTGGTTTAATTAATGTTGGGAATCATTATCATTGTAATGCCAAAATAAAAATCTCCCTTTAGGGACATTGGACCTGCATCCATTTAGGCACTAGCATTCGCTGAGTTTTACACCTAGTTCCCTGCACTTACTAAGCTGAGCTTCTTCTGGCATATTTTGCACAATCAGCCCATCTGCCACCAGCTTAGCTCCCCGCGTATTCATTCTCGCCATCCAATCACGCATCCACTGTCCGTCGCCCCAATCATAAGAACCAAACAATACTAGCGGGATACTTGATAAATCTTCCCCCTCTAATGCTTTAACAAACGGTTCCATTTCCGTTTCTTCCAAAATCTCATCTCCCATTGCTGGGCAACCCAAGGCTACCGCATCAGCTTTCAGCACATCTTCCTTAGATGCTTTGTCGACTGCAATCACATTTACAACAGATCCCGCCGCGGCAGCACCTTCAGCCACAGTTTCTGCCATCTTTTGTGTATTGCCTGTTCCACTCCAGTAAATAACCGTTATCTTTTTCATATGCTAACCCTCCCAATATATACATCCACTGTAAATACCATATATTTTAACGTGGAAATACACTACTTAATTTAGGTTTAAAATCAACCTGCATACCTTGTCTTCCTAGTGCTTCCCGCATAACACGCAGGCATTGCTGCCCCTTCGAGCTGATATAGTAGGTAGACCCAAACTGAATATCCAAATTTTTTATCCCACGACGAGCATAAGAAAAACTCATGTCCCGTAAAAATTCCGCATGTTCATCGTAAATATCTCCATCGATAAGCAAATCCACTTTTTCCTCATCAGAATTTATTTGCAAAGTCAACTTTATTCCCCCTTGTCTATTCGCAGCCTTACTAAATAAGCTTACTGTCACGAAGTTTCCCTTCAACAGCCCGCCATGATCTCTTGGCAAAAACCAGCGGTATTGCTTGTGCTTTAGCAACAAGCTTAACATTCTTTGCTGTACCATGATTGACATAGTCAGTCAACACTAAAACAAAAGCAGTATCTTTGGGTACATTCATTTTATTTCTATCAAGAGCCTTTCTTCCGGAAATATGTACCAATTCAGTAACACCCATAGAATACAAATTCTTTTCAATGCTGCCTAGATAATCACCCCCAACAACTACAACCGACATATAAGTACCACTCCTTTTCTATGTTAGCCAACTTTTACTACTGATTGAATCGCAGGATCAAAAATAGAGATGCTATTTCGTCCATTGTTTTTAGAATGATAAAGCGCCTGATCAGCATAATTATATAAATTATCTCTGTCACAACACGGCGTTTGCGCTAATGTACATACACCGATAGAAACGGTGATAGAAATTTGTTGTTCATCACCTAACTCAAATTTATGCCTTGAAATCGCTGTTTTTATTCTACGAGCGACAACCACCGCATCCCTGGAGCCTGTTCCAGGTAACAACACAGTAAATTCTTCTCCCCCGATTCGAGCGGCTAAATCGGTTTCTCGGCTATATTTTTCGATAATCCCGGCAAGTTCCCGCAAAACTCTATCGCCGGCCTCATGTCCAAATGTATCATTTATTGTTTTAAACCGATCAACATCAATCATAACCAACGAAATCGGTCGATAAGTACATACCAATGCAGCAACCTGTTTCTCCAGCGTATCGAAAAAACACCGCCGATTGGCTATCGTTGTAAGTGGGTCTGTCAATGCCATCACTTGCATTTTTTTGAGAGCCTCTTCCAATTCAGTTGTTCTTTGATTTAAGCGGCCCTGGACTACCATTAATTCTGCATTTGTTTCAGCCAAAAATTGATTTTGTTGCTCGACCTGTTGACGAGATTCCCATACATTTTCTACTGCCAGCTTTAATTCCTGTTCTCGCATTTCAATCTGTCGTGCCATCCAGTTCATATCACGCATAAGCATCGTTATCGAATCCTCATCATCTCTATCCCTAGATTCGTTCGGCAAAAATAATCTCGCCTGGTAATTACCTTGCTTTACAATAGAGCAAAAAAACCGCATTTTTTCCAAAGGCTTACCAAACAACCACTCAATTGTCAGACCCGGAGCAGCAAGGGCCAAAAGCAAGGCACTTCCCAATGATATCGCTTCTATTTGACTAAACCATCTATCAGCTGCTAATGCAGTACTGTTAGCTAACCCGAACATAATCCCTTGTGGGATAAGCAGCATCACCAGAAGCAGTAGTCGAAGTTTACAAAGCAGGCATACCCCCCCTAACCTTGGCACAGCTCCAATAGAACTCCCTACATTTATCCAGTTTAGTAATTATCATGGCTTATAAAATGTTTTGGGATTACGCGGATACCCTTACTAAGGCGTTTTGATGGCAGATATTTTGCATAACATTATACCTAGCCGTATCATAGCTGCAAAACAAGCTATGCGCCTCATGAGGCCTATGGTAGACTTTCCAATACCTGCAAAACAAGCATTCCGCTCCCCCATTTTGCATAAAGCCCTTAACATCTTCCTTGGCTATACCAAGAAATAATCCTATTTCATGTGGAAATCCATGGTTAAACCTTCCCCTAAGCAGTTGCATCATTTGCTGCAGTGATAGTCCCTCCTGATAACCCATACTGCTTAAGAAATCTTTATTTTCAGCGTTATCTACGACTTCGGATAGCAAAATGGGATTATAGAATAAAACTAATACATGCCTTTCAGTTTTTCTCATTTCAAAGTACTGTAACTTCAGTTCCTCACAACACTTGTCCTTAATCATTTCCCAAATTTGATAGAGATTACGTGAATCTTTGCTGAAGGTCATAAGTGAAGAAGGTTTTAATCCTGCAAGTATGGGAGCCAACTCTAATTCAATCTTAGCCTTAAGGTACTCACTATCACTAAATGTGTTTACTGTAGCTATAAAATCGCGCAATAAATTTTTTTCCACAATATCACTCCAAAACCCACTCAACCTTTACGCTTGAGCTTAATTGATATCGGTTATCATTATCATTTATGATATTACGATACTCACTTTTTGTCAATCCTTTTTTGCTATCCCGGCAGGGCGCTTATTTTTTTTATAACACAATACCTGGCTCAGCAGTAACAACTTTGCATATAAAACCAGCTATGCCTCAATTAAAGATGTTAAACCGCCTCGTTTAACAACAAGAAAACAGGCTGAGTGATAGCATGTAAAGCTACTCTCTTGCCTGTTTACTTTATACCCCGCTGCTGACTACTACACCCTAAAATGGCTGACAGCTAGCTGAAGCTCCTGCGCAAGTTTGGCAAGACTCTGACTGGCAGAGGAAATTTCCTCCATAGCAGCTGCTTGTTCCTCAGTAGCTGCCGACACCGTCTGGGCTTGTCCCACCGCTATTTTACTGTGATCGTCAATATCTTTCACTGAGATCACAATTTGCTGGCTGCCGCCAGCCATCTGCTGCATGGCAGAAGAAATTTCTCTTACTTGCTCTGATACGTGGGTTACCAATCCCTTAATTTCTTTAAATGCTTGTCCTGCTGCAGTAACAACTTCAGTTCCGACCACAACCGCCTGTGTCCCCTCATTCATAGCCACAACAGCCTTATCTGTCTCTCCCTGAATTTCTCCAATCATGCCAGCAATTTGTTTAGCGGCATCTTGAGACTGTTCTGCCAATCTACGAACCTCTTCGGCTACAACCGCAAAGCCTCTTCCCTGTTCACCCGCCCTGGCGGCCTCAATAGCGGCATTAAGCGCCAGCAGGTTTGTCTGGCTGGCAATCCCTGATATCGCATCAACAATCTGACCAATCTCTTTCGAGCGTTCACCCAACTTGGCCACTACTTGCGCGGAATTATTGACAGTCTGTTCAATATACGTCATTTGACCAACTGCCTTCTCTACAGATTCATTACCAGCTATAGCTCGAGCGACTACCTGGTTAGAATTTCCGGCTACCTGATTGGCACTGGCGGCGGCCTGCTGGATACCTGCTGACATCTGTTCTATCACGGCAGAGGTTTCTGTTACAGCTTTTAATTGCCTTTCCGCGCCCTGCGCCACATCGGTAATCGATTCTGCAACCTGGTTGACAGCCTGCGCGGATTGTTCGGCACTAGCAGTCAATTCTTCCGACGAAGCAGCTACCTGCTCGGAAGACTCATTAACATGTTTAAAAACAATACAAAGTCTTGTGCGCATATTGACTAATGCATCGGCTAATTGACCAATTTCATCCTTTCGCAGCACTTTCCGCGGTTTATCTCGAAAATCACCGTCCGCAAATTCTTTACAACGATCTACCATAAGTTGTAGCGCTATTGTGATTGTCCTGGTAATATAAAGCCCAATCCCAATCAGCATTATGCCCATGATTAGTGTAAACCCTATCATAGTTTGGATGGCCTTTGTCGTTGCTGCTTGGTTCTCCTTATTTATTTCTGCTGATAGTTTGGAATAATGTTCGTCAAGATCACGCAAATTGTCCGTATACTGCGTAGTTAGTGGATCTACATTGCTATGATATCGAGCATAGGCTTCCGCATTTTTATTTTGCAGAGCTAGGTTTATAACCTCGTTTCTAGCTGTATGATATTTTTCTTGCGATTGTTTTATTTTTACCAGAATATCAGCCGCCCGGGAATCTAAAGGTAACTTTTCAATTGCCGCCAGATTGTCACCCACTTTTTTCGTTCTATCATTAATAATTTTTTCTAATTCCTGGTTCCTTTTTTCATCAGTCGTAAGCATCAACTCCAATACTGCTCCGTTGGCCGTTCTTGCATATGTACGACTTTCAATTATAAGACTAATTGGAATTAAACGTTCTGTATACATGGTATTCATGTCCCGGCTTGCGTTGTGGAGATAATAATACCCAATCACTCCCACCACACTTAACGAGAGAAAGGCGATAAGAATCAAGACCGCTAATTTCATACCGACTCTTAAGTTATTAAAAAAGCCCATTTGAGTTCTCTCCTTCTAACCTATTTTTTTATTTATACTTTAAATTCCATAACTATTTTCTTCCTACTTCATGTTTCAATTACTTTCTCGTCGTCGCCATTCATCACCTCACTTTTCAATCAGCCGTATCTAGCTTCTATGGTAAGATAATCGCAAGGAATATTGCGATTATTTTAGCCTTATACATAACTCCCCGCCTAATCCCCAAATACCGCTGTACACAAATAACCCGCAAGATCTCCTACTCTTACGGGTTATTTTCCGGCACCTTCCTATTACGCTAAATATAGCATAGGTTGTATTAGTTTTCAATATTTTTTCTAAAGATTCTGTTAACTTTTCCCGCTTAGTTCGCGGGCTTTTATCGTCTTCTCGTTAAAGAAAGACAGGAAGACCATTCTTGCGCTTCACCAAGCAAAGCGCAAGAAGTATCCCCCTGCCTTAGTTCTTATAAACTTAACTTAGTTTTGATACGTTCAATGGCTTCCTTGGTGCTTTCCTGGCTACCGAAGGCAGTAAGTCGGAAGTAGCCTTCGCCAGCCGGACCAAAGCCAGCTCCCGGAGTTCCTACAATGTTAACTTCGTTCAGAAGTTTATCAAAGAATGACCAGGAATTGTAGCCTTGCGGCGTTTTGAGCCAGATATATGGCGCATTGACACCACCAAAAACATCTAACCCAATACTTTTTAACCCTTCCCGAATGGTTTTAGCATTAGCCATATAGTAGTTAATGAGCGTTTTAATCTGCTGCTGACCTTCTGGGGTATATACAGCCTCAGCCCCCCGTTGAATAATGTATGGTACGCCGTTAAACTTGGTGGTCTGACGACGATTCCACAGCTTATTCAAAGGATATTGACTGCCATCTTGGGTGGTAGCCAATACCGTCTTGGGTACTACCGTAAATGCACACCGCGTGCCGGTAAAGCCGGCATTTTTGGAGAAGGTTCTAAACTCAATAGCGACCTCTTTCGCACCTTCAATTTCATAAATACTATGGGGAATGCCGGGTTCCTGGATATAGGCTTCATAAGCGGCATCATAGAGAATGATAGCCCCGTTCGCTTTAGCATAATCCACCCATTTTTTTAATTCTTCCTTAGGCAGCGTCGTGCCTGTAGGATTATTAGGGAAGCACAGATAAATAATATCTACCTTTTCTTCCGGCAATGCGGGGGTAAAATTGTTTTCAGCATTACAAGTCAAGTAAGTCACACCGGTAAATTTACCATTGACCAAGTCGCCAGTGCGTCCGGCCATAACATTAGTATCCAGGTAAACTGGATATACCGGATCAGTAATAGCTACTCGGTTGTTCACACCGAAAATTTCCTGAATGTTACCGACATCGCTCTTGGAACCATCGCTAACAAATAGCTCATCCACATCTAAGCTGACACCTAGTGATTGATAGTCAGTAGCTATGATTTTCTCAATAAGGAACTGATAGCCTTGCTCCGGGCCATAGCCGCGGAAGGTCTTAGTATCTGCCATTTCATCAACAGCCGTGTGCAGCCCTTTAATTACGGCCTCAGGCAGTGGTCGGGTAACATCACCAATACCCAGTCTAATAATATCAGAACTGGGGTTATCTTCCTTGAATTTGGTTACACGTCGTGCTATTTCAGCAAATAAATAACTTCCTGGTAATCTAAGATAATTTTCGTTAATCAGGGCCATTGTTGAAAACTCCTCTCTGGATTTGAATATT
>JAGGAA010000342.1 GCA_017889675.1 Bacillota bacterium
TCAATGTACTACCGGGTATAGTAAATTTCTTTTCGAAAAAGCCTTTGGCTGTGAAGTCGTTGTAGAATTGTTAAAAAGTTTAAAAATGGGTGACGATATATGTCTTCAGGAGATCATTCCTCTTGATTCTATTTGGAAATAGGCGAATCAGCTTCTCTATTTCACAAATAAAGGGGGGGCAAGCCTTTTCGCAAAACTCCGATTTTCGTGTATTAGTATCGTCTTTCTATCAAAACGCATATTGAGTCAGTTGTGGTGATAAAAATGAAAAAGCTAATCGTTATCAATGGTACAATGGGGGTTGGTAAGAGCGCGGTATGTAGACAGCTACTTGAAATTTTGACGCCGGGTGTTTGGTTGGACGGCGACTGGTGTTGGAACATGAACCCGTTTGTCGTTACAGAAGAAAACAAAGAGATGGTGATGGATAACATCTGCTATCTGCTCAAATCATTTTTGAATAATACCGGGTACGAGTATGTAATTTTCTGCTGGGTGATCCATCAGGAGGACATTTTCGATCAATTATTGATGCGGCTGCAAGGTTTAGAATTTGAACTTCATAAGATATCACTGATATGCTCCGAGCAGGCGCTGATAGCTCGGTTGCAAAACGATGTGGAAGCAGATATCCGTAAACAGGATATTATTGAAAGAAGCATACCTCGACTTGCTTTATACCGCGATATGGATACGCAAAAAATTGATGTGAGTGATATTACAGCGGAACAGGCAGCGAAAGAAATTAAACATTTTGTGCGTAACTGATTATGTATGTTTGGATGGAATAGCTTAGCTAAATATTATTTTGAATTTGCAGACGATTGATATTAGAAACTAAAATATGCACGGGTTTGTAGATAATGATTTATCAAACAAATTGGCGGTGTTACTATGGACCTAGACTCTTTATTCATTGGCAAATGGGAATTACTCCAACGATTAGATGATGGGAGCCGTATGAGTCGAGAGGTTCAAGTACGGTTCTGAGAAGAGCCTGGGGGTGGAACTCCTCCGGGCTACTTACCCCCTGTCCCCCTTCAAATTCAATCAAGATGCAAACAGAACAAATCTTGAGTATTTCTAGTATACATCAGGTTTTGTTCTTTTTTTACCCACTTTCTTTTTTGACGCTTACGCTTAACCAATGAAAAATATTTTCTCAGGTGGAATATGTAAATATACTTTGTCTCTTATATTTTTTGCCAGGCAGTTCCACTTCATTTTATCCATATCTATGTGAATAAAGTGGTTATCACAGTTAACTGTGATTGAAATATAGAACGTTCCATCCATTACATCGACAAGCTGACAGTAAAATGTATTCAATTTTAAAACTGTTCCTGTAAAATTATTTCGAATGATTTCAAGTAGTTCATTTTCCAGGTGGCGTTTAATATGGTTATCCAGAGCAGAAAATGGTTCATCGAGTAACAAAAGGTCGGGGCGCGTAATAAGTGTACGCGCCAGCGACACTCGCTGCTGCTGGCCGCCGGACAACTGTGCTGGATAATGATTTTCGCGGTCTTTGAGACGAAAAATATGAAGTGTTTCTTGGACACGATCTGTTTTATCCCGCTTATTCAAACCTTGTAACCCGAAAGCGATGTTCTCCTTGACTGTAAGATGGGGGAAAAGGGCATAGTTCTGAAAAACGTAGCCGATGTTTCGTTGGCGTGGGAGTATATTAACCTTTTCCCTGGAATCAAAAAGCACACGATCATTAACCACAATTCTTCCTTCGTTTGGGGTTTCAATTCCAGCGATTGAACGCAATGTAATACTTTTGCCGCTACCGGAGGGACCAAGAACGCCAAGTATCTCATTATCCGCATGGAAATTAGCGTGCAATTTAAAATCACCTAAACTTTTTCGAATAGTTACGTCAAGCATACTATTATCTCCTAAGAATATTTTTGTCAAATTGATTGAGCAGGAACAGGATGGACAAAGCGACAATTGTCATGATCGCGACTAGCATATCAGTAAGCTCGGTGTTGCCTGCTAGAAGGGCATCATAAATGGCAAGCGGCATCGTTGTTGTTTTGTTCGGGATATTACCAGCAACCATAAGCGTTGTGCCGAAATCTCCTAAAGCGCGGGCAAATGAGAGAATAATGCCTGACAATATACCACGCCACGCCAGCGGGAACAGAACTGTACGAAAAATATTAAAATCAGTTCGTCCTAAAAGGCGCGCTGCGTGAATTAAATCCTTGTCGATAGAGGTAAATGCCGTTCGGGCAGTCTTAATCATGAAGGGAATTGATACAATCATCGCTGCAATCGTAGCACCGATCGGAGTAAACACAATCATGACATTGAAGTTTTCTTCAAGAAAGCTGCCGATAAAACTTTGACGCCCCAACAATATCAAGAGATAATAACCAAGAACCGTTGGCGATAGTACAATTGGCAATGTTAGAAGTGAGTCAGCTAGATCAGCTATTTTACTATTAGATTTACAAAGAAAATAGGCCATCGGAATACCGATGGCAATGCTTAGCAAGGTAGCGCTGAGCGCTACCTTTAGCGACAAGATAAGTGGAAATAGGTTCAGAGCAGATATATTCATGATGATTACACCTACATTTCACTTGGTAGAACAAACCCGTATTTCTTCATAATAACTCGGCCCTCAGGACCGTTCACGTATTGAATAAACTGGCGAGCCAATGCTTCGTTGGAAGTGCCTTTCACGACAGCCAAGGCCTGATCAAGAGGTTCGTGAAGGTTGTCGTCAATCAGAGAAAAATCAATGTCATCTCTTTTTGACAAGGAGAGAGCAATAATGCCGACCTCGGCATTGCCTGTCTGGACATGTTTTAATGTATCTTGAATATTATTGCCGTATACTAACTTAGCTTTAATTTTGTCCCACAGACCTGCTTTTTCTAAAGCTTGCTTTGCGGCAAGTCCATATGGTGCATGTTCGGGGTTGGCGATGGCAATTTTTTTGATATCAGGAGAAGTTAAATCAGTCAAATCTTTTACATTATAAGGTTTTCCTTTTAAAGTCGCAAAACCGATACGACCTCTAGCGTATAGTTGCTTGGTGTCAGAAACAATCTTACCCTTGGCATCTAAATCGTCCACATACTTGACATTGGCAGCGGCCAATAAATCAAAGGGAGCGCCATTTTCTATTTGGTGGACTGCCGTACCAGTAGAGCCGAAACTGAATTCAACCTTATTACCATTTTCTTTTTCAAAGTTTTGACCGATTTCTTTAAAGGCTACAGCAAGGTCAGCTGCTGCGGCTACTGTTAGCTTTTTCAGCGGTTGTGTTTCTGGCGCTTTTGAGATGGGTTGCTGAGAAGCACACCCCCAAAGCGTTAATGACACGGCAAAAAGCATTATGATTGTAAGTAAACGAGTTTTTTTCTGCATATTGATCTGATCAACTCCTGTATAAATTTTCGCTCCTCTGATAAAACGGATTGGATGGTATTAGTTATTAAAGTTTTGCAAAATACTTGGCCGTTTTAACCATTTGGCTTACATATGAGTTCTCATTGTCAAACCACGATGTTATTTGAACTTGATATGTATTCTCATTAATCTGACTAATCATCGTTTGCGTAGCGTCAAACAATGAGCCATAGGTAATTCCAACTATATCAGACGAGACGAGTTCTTCTTCCGTATAGCCGAATGAATCTGATGAGCATGCCTTCATGGCCGCATTGATACTTTCAACCGTTAGATCCTTTCCCCTTAGCTACTAATGCTAAGCAGTTTGTCGAGCACGAGGCAGCTGAAATGATCTTATCATCTGGGGTCAATAACTTCTCATTTATGCCGAATACAATGGTCGGCATGTCCTTTCCGGCCGGAGCGGAAATAACAACCTTACTTGCACCTGCATCAAGATGAGCCTGTGATTTAGCTTTAGACAAATAAGCGCCTGAACACTCCAGTACAACGTCCACGCGAAGCTGTCTCCAGGGAAGTTTTGAAGCATCTGCTTCTTTATAAACGTTTATCTTTCTTTTGCTAACATTGATATAGTCTTCGCCAGCTGCTACCTCGTCGGCAAGCCTATACATTCCTTGAGTTGAATCATGCTTTAGAAGATAGGCTAACATAGTAGAATCGGCCAAATCGTTTATTGCTACTACTTCGTATTCATCTGAATCGAAAAAATGTCTAAATGCAAGACGACCTACGCGGCCAAATCCATTGATTGCAACTTTTATACTCATATCAAAACGCCTCCTTCAATTTTGTTTATATGTTAAGTATTAAATTGCCAAAGTGCATGTTCTTAAAGGAAGGTGCAAATTAAACTAATTATTTGAGGGAAAAATGTCATTACTACAACTGCGCGGATAATTTGCATTACAATGATATCTGTGTTTTGCACACCAATATCTGAGGAAATTAGTGCCATGTCAGACGCGCCAGCGGGAGTAGTAATCAACATTGCTTCTTTTCTGGTAAACCCATACATTTTGCTTATTATTTTTCCTGTAATAAAGCAGTTCGCAATATAGCCGATAATAATGATCAAAATGGGTAGTAAAAGATGTCGCATATCCGAGATATCTACCATCGTAATGCTACTTCCGATATATGCGCCACTTAAAATTTGTGCCCCTTGCTTTGCCCAACGCGGCAGATAAGCGAAATCAAATATAAGTTTTAAAATTAAAACAGATATAATGGGAAAAACAAATGCGCCTGCAGGTAAAGTTTCTCTGTCTACGTTTTCAGTAAAGTTTCTTCTGTTATAATAAGCTAAAATCATCGCTGGGAATATTCCAATCCCCAGCACTTGACGTACCATTTGCATTACCGCAACTTTCGGTGCATCGGCTCCCATGTCTGCTGCTATAATCGGCGTATCGCTGATTCCCCCAGGTACCGCTGACATTAACGATGTTACTAAATCTAAAGGGCTGATTAAATAAATAATTGTGCCTACAAATAAATTAAGTATTAAAAACGCAAATAACATAAGCGCAGTTGGTTTCGCAATGTAAGGAAGACGTTTTAAATCACTTTTCTCCACAGTACAACCAATGAACGCTCCTGCTATAATTAGGGCTAATGTTTTTGCTTCATTTGGCATATGAGCAACCCCAAACAATACATTTATCACCGCTACGCCAAGAACGGCACCAATCATAAGTCCTCCAGGGACTTTTATTTTATAAAATGCCAAACCTAAACTTCCTCCGGCCAAGAGAGTAATTAATAAATTAACCATAACTCGTTCCTTTCTTGCTTGAAAATGTGCGAATCAATACGTAATTGCATATAAGCGCGAAAAAACAATAATTTGTACGTGATTTAAAATAAATTATATCACTAAAACGCACTTAGTCTAGTGATTAGTGGCAAAAACATACGAAAAGATATATAATTACATTAAATAACATATAAATATAGAATGGACGGATATGTATGGACAATAATAAAGCACTGTCTACAGAGCAAGTGGCAGATATTTTGCATGTTAGTAAAAGTACAATCTATGATTTGATTAAAAGAGGTGAAATCACATCCTATAAAGTTGGCCGTAAAGTTCGGTTCACAGAGGAAGATGTAGATAACTATATTGCAAAATCAAGAAATTTGCAGGGAGCATCGAATGACAAGTCCCTTCTCCAAAATGATTTAATGTTTGGAACAAATCAAAGTAGTAAAAACTTCATTATTTGCGGACAAGATGTTATCTTAGATGTTTTGTCAAATTATTTGAGATTAAATGGAGTGTCAGCACTGCGCGCGTATATTGGTAGCTATGACAGCCTAATCTCCTTGTATCAAGGGAAGGTTCAGGTTACTGCAGCGCATTTGTGGGATGGCGATACAGACCAGTACAATATTCCATATGTAAGGAGACTACTCCCTGGGATTCCGGCTGTCATTATCCATCTGACATGTAGAATGCAAGGATTCTATGTTGCAAAAGGAAATCCGAAAAACATTAACACGTGGAGTGATTTTGCGCGTGAGGACGTTACGATGATCAACCGAGAAAAAGGCGCAGGTTCCAGGGTGCTACTTGATGAGAATCTTAGACTTCTTGGAATTAGCGGCATGCAGATTAACGGCTATATCAACGAGACATCATCTCACTTGACAGTAGCCAGTGCAGTTAGTAGTGGTGAGGTGGATGTTGCTGTCGGAAATGAAAAAATCGCAAAACAAGTGGATAATATTGAATTTATCCCTATAAAAAAAGAACGCTATCAGCTTATTATAAAAAAAGATGACCTCAATACATATGAGGTCATGACCATGCTAA
>JAGGAA010000343.1 GCA_017889675.1 Bacillota bacterium
TTTTGAGTATTATTCTGTGGGCCGCAGTCTGACCAACGGCAATGACTTTGGTATGAACTATGGGTTCTGGATTACGCCTGGTTATGTGGGTAAAGCCGATGACAATTACACTGAGGCGCATTTAACAAAGCAAGGGCTCCTACCGCCAGGTCAGGATAAAATTCGCGAGGAGATTGATTCGGCCAGAGCCATTTCCTGGTGGCGAATAAAATACGGAAAAATGTTGCAAACGGTAAAATCGATTTAATCTATAGTACTATTTGTGGTATACTAATATTTGGATATCAAATGAAGAAAAGAGTGATTTTATGAAAAAATATGTAACGACTTTTATTTTGCTGCTAACATTAGTGGTGCTTTCAACGGCAGGCTGTGCCAGCAGCAACACCAGTCAGCCCAAACAAACTGAGAACACTCCTAAGCAAACACAAACAGCTGTAGTTACTACGAAAAATAGTGTAGCGCTGTTTGAAACCTCGAAAGGTAATTTCCGCATAGAATTGTTTGAAGATAAAGCGCCGCAGACTAGCAAGAACTTTAGTACTCTTGCTGATAAAGGGTTTTATAATGGATTGATTTTTCATCGGGTTATCGCCGACTTTATGATTCAGGGCGGCGATCCCAAGGGAAATGGCACAGGTGGCCCCGGTTATACCATTCCTGACGAGTTTCACCCTGACCTTAAGCATGCCGAAGGCGTTATTTCCATGGCCAACGCCGGTCCCAATACAGGCGGTTCCCAGTTTTTTATAACACTGAAAGCGACCCCTTGGCTGGATAACAAACATGCTGTATTTGGCAAGGTTATTGAAGGGATGGACGTTGTTCAGGCCATTGGCAAAGTCAAGACAGGCGCGCAGGATAAACCGGCAGAAGATGTTGTTATCAAGAAGATTACGATCGAACCAGCTAAGTAATCAGCATATATTCGTCTGTGAAATGTTCCATAAGCAATACGACCTACAACCGGGACCTTTTAGGTTCCGGTTGTAGGTTATCTGTATCGTAATGTTGCGGACAATTCTAGTTAATATGATAAAAGGATTGTACAGGGTACGGTAGGGGAAATTTTGCTTGCTGAGTAATATTATATGGCTAAAAGCAAAGGGAGGAAGAAAATTGGAACTACAGACAATTGAGCAAGCCGTGACTGAATTTATTATCAGAACACCGCTTAATGTTGTGCCGGAAATTGAACTGGATAAAATCTATGATAGGCCGCTGATAGGTGTGGCTAGTGCTGAGGATGGTTTGTTTGAGACGTTAAAGGCAGATAATATTGTCGGTCCCCATCACTTGACGCCGCGTAAATGGCTGCCGGCGGCGCAGTCGGTGATTTCTTGGTTTTTACCTTTTAGCCAAGCTGTACGGGAAGCCAATCGGCAGGGTGAGCTGCCAGCTACTGAGTGGCTGTATGCGCGAATTGAAGGTGAAATGGTCAACAATGCCTTACGCAAGTTTTTAGTAGAGTGGTTTCAGGCAGCAGGCTACCAGGCTATAGCGCCAGGGCTTGATGAACGGTTTGCTGTAGTCAGTCGCAAAAGCAACTGGTCAGAACGGCATGTTGCCTATGTGGCTGGATTGGGTACCTTTAGCCTGAATAGGTCGTTTATCACCAAGGCCGGTGCGGCCGGGCGGTTGGGCAGTGTTATCGTCACGACGAATATTACGCCCACACTGCGCGCTTACCAGGCATATGACGAGTATTGCAGCAAATGTGGTGCCTGTATAAAACGCTGCCCAGCCCGAGCCATTGACGATAGTGGCAAAAATAATGATATTTGTGCTAAGTTTGTTGATGGCACGGCATTGCGGTTTAAACCACGTTATGGCTGTGGTAAGTGCCAGACCGGGGTACCCTGTGAAGCGGCTGTACCGATTTAGTATTTGTCAAAAGAACAATATACTGAGATTTAAGCCGTAAAGGCAAGCTTTTTCATACAAATACTAGACCATTTCCTAAAACAGCGCTTTTTATTACTTCCAAACTTTAATGTGTTAAAGTAAAATAGAAATAGAATTTAGGGAGAGTGGAGGAGTTCAGAGTGAGAAAATTAGTAGCAGCCATGTTAGTGTTATTGGTGACAGGCATGTTGGTGGCCGGATGCGGCGGCGCTGACAAGAAAAAAGTCGTGGTTGGTCTTGATGACAATTTTCCGCCCATGGGTTTCCGGGATGATAAAAACAACATTATTGGTTTTGACGTAGATATGGCGAAAGAAGCTACCAAACGTATGGGCGTTGAGGTTGAATTTAAGCCTATCGATTGGAACAGTAAAGAGGCAGAATTGAGCGGTAAACGGGTTGATGTGCTGTGGAACGGTCTGACGATTACCGAAAAGCGCAAAGAAAATATCCTCTTTTCCAATGCTTATATGGAAAATCGCCAAATTATCGTTGTAGCCGCTAATTCACCGATTAAGACTAAGGCTGATTTGGCAGGCAAGGTAGTGGGGACTCAGGACGGCAGCAGCAGCACTGGGCTTATTGCTGGCCTTAGCCCGTATTTCCCGGTTTAAGGCCTTGAGTAGTGCAGTTGGCGTCTATATTTGGTTGTTTCGGGGAACACCCTTGATGCTGCAACTGTTATTTATCTATTTTGGTCTGCCGTTTTTGCCGTATGTTGGCATAAGGCTGCCTGATTTTCCAGCGGCCTTATTGGCCTTTGCGCTAAACTATGCTGCTTATTTTGCTGAAATATTCCGGGCAGGTATTCAGTCCATTGATCGTGGTCAGTATGAAGGAGCCAAGGTATTGGGCATGAGCTATGTACAAACCATGCGCCGTATTGTTTTGCCTCAGGTCATTAAGCGCGTGTTGCCGCCGGTGAGCAATGAAACCATTACGTTGGTCAAAGATACTTCCTTGATCTATGTTTTGGCTATGAATGATCTGCTGCGAACAACTAGAGCCATTGTCCAACGAGATTTTAATACAATGCCATTTATTGTTGCTGCCGTATTTTACCTGATTATGACCCTGGCACTTACCTGGTTGTTTCAAAAGCTGGAAAAGAAATATGCTGTATATGACGAGTAGGAGCAAATGGCAATGAACATGATTAAAGCAGTAAACATTCATAAGCAGTTTAACCAACTTGAGGTGTTAAAAGGCATATCACTTACGGTGGATAAAGG
>JAGGAA010000079.1 GCA_017889675.1 Bacillota bacterium
TCTGGCTTTAGCCCGCACGAAATTGCGATATTTGTTAATCAAATACTCCAGAGCGACCGTGTTGTCATTATCTTTGGCGTCAAATACTATTTCTTCATCGGTTAAGTTATCAAAACAACCATACAGATCGCGTTGAGTATTTACTCGCATCGCATCGCCCCCATAAGTTTTCTTTTGCTGCCTATAAAGTAAGAGTTAACCTTACCTTTTCCACGCATAGCATTTGCATAGCATCGAAAAAATAAAAATGCACTAAAGATCTTAGTGCCGCAGCATTGCCGCATGTCTGTCATAATAGATTATACTTGTTAGAACAAAGTTAGTCAAGCCCATCACGTCGCATGGCATTAAGGCGTTTCATGATATCTTCTTCCAGACGACTGCCAAGTTCATGGCGATCTCGCGCTAATACCTTGGTGGAAAGACTGGCTGCTATTTCCTTTTTGACAGCAGCAACATCATTTTTTAGTTCTCGCGCCGATATTCGGTAGGCTCCCGCGCCTAGAATAAACATTTGTTCAGCCCTGTCAGAAGTAACAACATATATTCGTTTTTTGTGGCAGACAAGATCATAAACCATTTTTTCAATATAGCTATCAGCGGTTTCGCCCTCTTTAGTATAAATGACCGCAAGCGCACCAGTTTTACTTTGGCTACTACTTTTTTCAGTTGTCATATGCGCATCGAATACTATTATTGTCCTAAATCTTTTATATGCGCCATACTCGCTGAGTATATCTACAAGCTTGTCACGGGCATATTCCAGATTATCTCTAATAGCAATAAGTTCAGGCCAAGCATTAATCACATTATAGCCGTCAACAATTAACAATTCCATTGAGAAAAATTCTCCAATCTTATGCCTACAGGTAATTCCCGGCGGCTTCTTTGGGGAAACAGAAAACTACCGAGAAGCGGCTATAACTGTGATTGTACCGCTTTAGGCTCTGGCCCAAACCGTATTAACGTATTATCAGGAGCATATTTATCATGCGACACTATTTCACGTTGCAATTCTTTCCCTGCGTTGTCACGTATGATGCGAACAACGGTTACTTCATACCCAGGCTTTCCCTGCTTTTCTACTTTATTTTCGCCAGGCAGCAGCGTTGAATCAGCCTTTTTTATAATCGCCGGCTGAATAACTTGCTGCTGGGAGGTAAAAATATCAATGCTTTTTTCCAGCATTCGCTGGCCGAATATACCTACATTGAGCTTACTACCACTAGTTTCGGCCATAATCATAACCGGTGCCTGACTGTCATTTGCAAATTTAAAATCAAGTATATTGTAGACGACAGTGGCATCCCGTCCCAGCGGTACATAGGAAAGCGGTTTAGAATGATTAGTGCGTTCCACAATAGTAAGTCCTGCCAAGAGTACCGCATTATATAAGGTTGACGAAAGCTGACACACGCCCCCACCTACCCCCGGTACAAACTCGCCGTTAATTATTTCCATGGCTTCTTTGAATCCCTGGGATTTCTCCCGCGGCCCAACAGTGTCATTATAAGAAAAAATTTGACCCGGATATACTAATTTACCGGTAATCTTTTGTGCTGACAATTTTATATTGGCCGAACGGTTAACATCCTCAGTGTTAAATTGGGTAGTGTACATAGCCACAAGCTCTTTAATACCATTTTCAGCAAGATCGCTAGCCGTAATTTCGGGATAAACCGGGGCAACCGGCAAAACAATCGTACTGGCATCAGTTCGGTTAAGGGCCAGGAGTATTAGCTCCTTTAATGCAGTTACGTCCAATTCGCGCCCTTCTTCCTCGCGCACTACCCCTCCTGTCCGCAGACTTAAGGTTGCATTACAAGGCGGGCGGCTAACAGTCTCCCGCAATTGTTCTACTATACTATCTAATTTATTCTCATTATACTTGATATTTAGGGGGATAGACCAGCCCTCAACCTCAGCATTACGAATTTTTTTTAATCTGGTCCACAGAGGCCCTTCACGTCCAAACAGCCAAACCGCATCAGCAGTTGCCTCTTGGTCGATGCTATAATCAAGGTTTTCCGGTTCAATACGAAATGTCGTGTTTTCATAAGCTAATAGGATGGGCCTGGTTTTCTGATCTTTTTGCCAGGTGGCAAGCAATTGCGCTATTTCCTCCCGGGTCTTTCCGCCGACTTCAATATTAGCGATAGTTACCCCTGCATAAACGGTTTGGGAAAATAGTGGTCGAAACAGCCAAAAACTAGCTATCCCTGCTATACTTACTGTCACTACCAGAATGATACCGGCCCAACGCTTCACTTTCCTTTCAGCTCCCTTTGCCTCAAAACTTCATACAACAGCAAGGAACAGGCGACAGAGGCATTTAATGACGCAATCTGTCCTCGCATTGGAATCTTGACAACAAAATCACAGGCCTCTTTGGTCAAACGTCCCAGTCCCTCCCCTTCACTGCCGACAACAATTACTACCGGTCCTGTAAGATCGGCCTCATAATAATTTTTCGTGCCATCCATATCGGCCCCTACTACCCAAAGCCCCTGCTTTTTTAAGGCTTTCAAAGTCTGGGACACATTACCAATCCTAGCGACAGGTACATGCTCAACAGCGCCCGCCGATGTTTTTGCCACAGTTTGGGTAAGTGGACAACTACGCCGTTTTGGTATAAGTACACCGTGAACGCCGCTGGCATCTGCCGTCCGTAATATAGCGCCAACATTATGCGGATCAGCAAGTTCATCTAAAAGAACCAAAAATGGCGGCTCATTTTTCTCATAAGCGGCCCCTAAAATTTCATCAACTTCAACATAAGCAACCGGCGCCGCCATAGCAACTACGCCTTGGTGCCGCACACCTGCTGACAGTTGATCAAGTTTAGCGTTATCCACCTCTTGGATAACCAGTCCCCGTTCACGTGCTTGACTAATAATCTCGCGAATCGACCCCTGGCGTTCGCCTTTAGCAACAATAATTTTATTTAGTGATCGCCCAGCTTTCAGCGCTTCAAGCACACTATTGCGTCCTACAATGATTTCTGCATCCTCAGACATACTGATTCACTCCTTTGGCTTACGCCTTATTTTTATGGGTTTCTCTGATAAAGTCGAACTTTATTATTATTATGAAAAAACGGCAGAATATAATCCTGCCGTTTTTCATACTCTTGCATGTATACCACTGATTCAGGAAATATCGGCAATATAAAGACCGGGGTTAGCCTCCATATCAATCGTTACGGTTTGATTCACACGCTCACCAGACTCATTGCGAGTTATATTGAGAATGGGCTTATTTCTTAATTCATCAGCATAATCATTGACAATACCTACTGCCTGATTATTCAAGCGGACAATAGCTCCTAACGGATAAACAGCCACATTATTTACCAAAACCCGAATAAGTGCAGGGTTAAAATATGCAGCTCCTGCCTTGCCAATAATCCCCAAGGTATCATAGACAGATAACGCTTTGCGGTAGGGGGTATTTGCCGTCATCGAAGAATATACATCCGCCAATGCTGCAATTTGCGCAAACTCGTGGATACCGTTGTCTTTTGTACCCCTTGGATAGCCGCTGCCATTAAATCGTTCATGATGCTGTAAAGCACAGTTAGCTACAGCTAAACTTATTTCTGAATTGTGTTGAAGAAGCTCATGACCTTTCTCGGTATGCTGCTTGACAATAGCCATCTCTTCCGGGCTTAAAGTACCCGGCTTATTGAGTATCTCTCGTGAAATTGTAATCATTCCTACATCCCGCAGCAAAGCCCCTAAGCCCAAATCTCGTAGCCGCACACCTTCTACACCACAACTGATCCCGATCATCATAGCAAAAAAATACCCACAAACAGCATGTTTGAACAAATAATCATTACAATTCTGCATAGCAGTAAATAATGGTTGAATCTCCTTGCGCATGCAACACTCGTCTAAGAGAGTCATTACCCGTCCTTTTATTGAATCAATTTGAACATATTTGCCTACTTGGACCTCATTAAGCGCCATATGAGCGGCCAACACAAATTCGCTTTTGGCATTTAGAGCAACCGTGTCGTTCTCATCAATTAGCACGGCCTCTCCTTGCACATAAATATACTTAACATCCAACTCTGCAATTTTGGAAATATGAAATTCACTTAGCTCTACGCCGCTGTTTACTATTACCTGACCATTAAGCCCATATATCGGCTGATCCAGTATCATCCCCGCGCTAACACTCTCTCGAAGTACACGCCGCACAGCAATTTACCTCCACTACATTCAACTTATCATTCAACCATTTCATCGTATCTGTACGCACTTCTCTTTATGTTGTTCTTTCTATTTCTGTGCGCTAATTCCTGCCAAACGGCCACAGGACATTTCGCCCTCAGGACAATATCCATTTGCTACGCAAGCAGAGCCTGCTTTAACGAATAAACGCGGTGCCACAGCTTGCACCTGTGCCAACATAGCATTGGCCAAATTACGAATCTCCCATTGGGCGCGCTGGCAACAACGTTTTTCAAAAAAATGCAGAAGAGAACGGGCATTCATAGTTACAACAATTTTGGTTTCGGTGGCATTAGCTAGTACATAGCGGGCATCTTCTTTAGCTACTCCTAGCCCCAGCAGTTCGTCATAGCTTTCTTGCACCTGACGCATAAGCGTCTCATATTTCGCTTTGGCCTCAGGCTTGGCAGCTATGGTGGGTGGTACAATATACTCAAAACCATGTTCAGCAACATAGCGTTGGGACTGTTGGGAATAGGAGGCAATCCGGTGACGGACAAGCTGATGGGTCAACACTCGAGAAATTCCTTCAATCGCAAAGGTGAAACTGACATGCTCATATGTCGATAAATGTCCCATATCACTCAATTTTTTAATTAGCTTATCTACTTGCGCTTCCGACATGCTCTGTTCTAATTCTTCCGCACCCGCAGCCGAATAGCAAAGGCGCGCTGACATAGCTACCGCCCGTTCCGGTTCTGGGGTATATTTAATTAATTTTACTTTCATGACGGTAACTCTCCCATTTTGTTATTTTGGGGAAATGCTTGTCATTTCCCGGGAAATGATGACAAACGCCTTGTCTACAATTTCCGACAATCTAGTTTGCTGCTTTTGCAAGTAGAGATAACCAATCAGCGCCTCAAAACCAGTCGCTGCACGGTATTCCGCAATAGATGCGCTCTTGGGCACAGTTGATTTGCCATTACGTCCCCTACGCACAATGTCGGCCTCTTCCGGCAAAAGCTCTGCCTCCAGTGCCTTAATTGCTTTAGACTGCATGACGGCAGAAACAATTTTAGCATCAAAATTGTGAAGGACTCTTACCTTGTTCTGTTCATAGCTCAGTAAGCGGGTGCGGACATACAGGGTAAAATAAGCATCACCAATATAGGCCAATACCAAAGCCGGCAGACGTTCAACTGGAATATCCTTATATTTAGCAGGAGAAAGTTCTCCTGCTTCATTTACCGAAAAAAAGTTTTCTACTAGTTTTTGATAGTGGTCAAAATTCACTGTCTTTTCCACCTTACCCCTTGCGGTGAGTCTTCAAGAACAATACCAACTGCCGCCAGTTTATTCCGAATTTGATCAGCTATCGCCCAATCCTTTTTCTTACGGGCTTCTTGTCTTATCTCAATAATGATATCCATTAACTCATTTACCAACTCAGCATTACTATCCTGGGTAGCAGCACCAGCATCGTTTAATATACCCAAAACTTCCGCCATCTGACTATAGGCTTTTTCAACCTGCTGTAGGGCATCAGCATCCAGCTCTGTTTTACCGCCAGTAACTTTACTGTGGTAAATATTAATCTCTTTTGCCAACCCAAACATAGTGCCAATGGCCAAAGCTGTATTAAAATCATCATCCATGGCAGTTTTGAAGTCAATCATAGCTTGAGCCGCCACCTGCGAAAGTACTTGAGAGTCTTCACCGCCGTTTGCGGTCGCCAGTGTTTTCAGCTGCCGCAAATGGGCTTCCGCTGTCTTTAGCCTCTCTAAGCTACGTCCAGCCTCCTGTAAACGTTCATCACTAAAATCCAAAGGACTCCGGTAATGGGTTGACAAAATGAAGAACCGCAAGATTTCCGGACGAAAGTGTTCTAAAATATCGATTACCAAGAAAAAATTACCCAGAGATTTGCTCATTTTTTCTTCATTAACCGTGATAAATCCATTATGTAACCAATACCGGACAAAGGGTTCCTTGCCGGTAAACGCTTCTGATTGGGCAATTTCATTTTCATGATGTGGGAATACCAAATCACTCCCACCACCGTGGAAGTCAAAGCTGGCACCCAAATATTTATATGACATCACTGAGCATTCAATATGCCAACCCGGTCTTCCCTGTCCCCAGGGGCTCTCCCAAGACGGTTCACCTGGTTTAGCATTTTTCCATAACGCAAAGTCCATTGGATGTTTTTTGCGTTCATCCACATCAACCCTTGCCCCAGCTTTCATATCTTCGATGTTTCGTCCGCTCAATTTACCATAACCGTTAAACGCTTCAACACTATAATAGACGTCGCCGTCGACCTCATAGGCAAACCCCTTGTCAATAAGGGTTTTAACCATATTCACAATCTCGGGAATATGTTCAGAAACCTTAGGATACACATGGGCATGGCGGATATTAAGCTTATCCATAACCTCAAAGTAAGAGGCAATATACCTATTAGCGATTACATCCCAGGTTACTTGTTCCCCCTTAGCCGTATTAATAATTTTATCATCAATATCTGTAAAGTTTTGGATATGATAAACCTCATAGCCTGCGTCAGTATATTGCGTTGCATACAATTCATCATTTCTGCGACAGGATCTGGCAACTCATCATGTTCAAGATCAATCGAATCTAGCTCAGGGCGGCCTACTTTTACGCCCTCATGCCAAACAATCTTGCCTGGTATGCCAACAACAGTAGAATTAGGCGGAACCGCACGCAGCACAACCGAACCCGCCCCAATTTTCGAATTGTCACCAACTGTGAACGAGCCCAACACCTTAGCGCCACTAGCGACAACAACATTATTGCCAATGGTTGGATGCCGCTTGCCTTTTTCCTTGCCAGTACCGCCTAATGTTACCCCTTGATACAAGGTAACATTATTGCCGATAATACAGGTCTCGCCAATAACCACACCTGTCGCGTGATCAATAAATAACCCTTCGCCAATCGTTGCTCCTGGATGAACATCCACGCCGGTTAACAAACGGTTAAAATAGCAAATCATTCGTGGCAGCAATACCCAGCCACGTTCAAATAAATAATGGGAAATACGATACAGCCAGATGGCATGCAGCCCAGGGTAGCATAATAATACTTCAAGCACACTCCTAGCGGCCGGATCACGATCAAACACTACGCTAATGTCCTTTTTTATCTGGGTAAACATATTATTCCCCTCCCTATTTATTAACATGTTAAAGTTTTTTGCAGGTGGGTGGTGTGGTTGGCAAAATATATAGCTTTATATTAGAAATCGAGTAAGAGGCTACCCATTATTTGAGTAGCCGACTTCTCACACCACCGTACGTACCGTTCGGTATACGGCGGTTCAATAGAATTAACGTGCTAAT
>JAGGAA010000080.1 GCA_017889675.1 Bacillota bacterium
TCATGGCATAACTCGTTTCGGCGGCGAAATATTGCGGCGTAGCCGTACCGGTAAATAACGGGTCAAAAGACGTATTCGTTGTCTCAAAAGCACTTAAGCCATAAGCAGCAGCTAACCTGCCATATTGGAGCGAAGTCTTTAGCTTATCGCCAAAAGTTACTTTTGCCCCCAAAACTTCACCATCAAAGATCCCATCATAATGGATATACTTACCTAAAACAACATTAGTTGCTCCAATATTACCGTGCAAATTTAGTTGCTTTAATTCATTCTCAATCAATGCCGGCGGAGCCGTATTACCAAAATTAATATTTCTTATGTATTCATTCTCAGCAGTAAGAACAAAATTGCCATCTACCTGATGTTCGAAGCCAATGATATATTTAAACCCGCGTTCAAAATAAGGCGTTTTACTGGCCCCAAGGTCGTGATAATCATTCTTGATAAACCCTAAAGCATATATTTTTGTTTTTTCAGGTGCCTTATCAGCATTTGGAACACGATAAGGCTCCCCACCCGTGATATGAACGCCTAAGTTATTAAGCTCATTGGAAAACTCGCCAACCAGCTTTTTAATCAGTGCTGCATCCTCATCATTGGCTTTGTCCATTTTGGCCATCGCCCGAGTAACTATTAGCGCCATCTCATAGCGGGATATGGTCTTGCCGCCGCTAAAAGCTCTGCCGCTATCTGCCTCGAGTACACCATCCTTTGCTAACTGGGAAACAGCACCATATGACCAATGACCTGGTGGCACATCACCGAATGGATTAGAGGCAGCTCCGGCGATTCCAGCAATACCAAGAACAAATATAACTGTTAGCAACAAAGTAATTTTTTTCATCATAGTCATCGTCCTCCAAATTCATATTAGCATAATCATATGAATACACTGAATCTTCGGAACTTGGTTATGCTTCTCTAATCGCCTCCTCATGTTTTTATCCGCCTAAGTATTTTAAGTTCCCTTGTTGCCTTAAGATACTTAGGTGATAAACAGACTTGTCTATCACTTACCTAGATCACGGCCAGAGCCATCCGTTTCCCTTATCCCACGCTTCCCTGACCGTTCCCCTAAGTGAAAAACCGCTTGAAAAAGTTTCACTATTTTTATCGCAGCCTAAGAAGAAAAAGCTTCACTTTTCGTTTCCGGAGCAAGAAAGATCCATAATAATGAAATGATCATATAGACGCCATACGCAATTCCACCAAAAGTAAAGATGAATTCAATTGGCTGAATACCGAAGAAAAACTTAAGCGTCGGTTCAACGAAAGTTCCCAGAACTTGTCCAAAAAACAAGCCTTGATAAACAAGTCCGATAACTAGCCCCTTAATCGCTTTACTACCGACCATTGTCGCCCTTGTAAACATATAAGGGATGAACATTCCGCCACCAATTCCATTTAGGAGCATTCCCAGATAAATCATCCATTGGCTGCTGGCGTTAACGGTGATAAAATACGTCAGGCTCATCAGTACCAGACTCACCGGCACAGTAAACCGCCCCAGCTTTTTATACACCTGCATAAAGACGACACCCGTTAAAATTGTCCCCACTGAATAACAGTTAAAGGCATTGGCTGTGGTTACAGCATCACCGATGCCCCGCTCCATAATAAAGATAGCCAGCTTGAACATCATCAGCGAACCTGCCAGCATAACCGCGATAATCGAAATAACCAGACCAAGCACTGAAAATGCTACACCCTTAAATTCCTGAACAGAGATACCACTTGAAGCAACTTCAGTTTTATAGGCTTTTTCCGGCGGTAGTTTAGGCAACGCTATTGCCTGGATAATTACGACGATTAAGAATATTCCATATGCTAAAAAAGTGTACTTCCAGTTAATTACGCACAGCGCCCCTGCGCCAAGGGTCAGTAATATTGACATTACACTGCCGAACGAGTTGGACCAGCCCAGCATTTTTGCCCGCTCAACCTCATTAAAAAGTTCACCGATAATTGCTGTTCCAAGCGGAGCCGCTATCCCTGCCCCGATGCCTAATATAGCCCGGGTAGCCAATAACTGATAAATGCTGCCATTAAAGAAAGAACCACTCATTCCTCCAATTACATAAAGAACAAGACCAACCGATAACAAAATGTTTTTACTGAAATAATAACAAAGTCGTCCGGACAGAATACTAACAGGGATCATTATAAACAGAGGCAAAGTTACCATCATCGTAATTAAAGTAGGCTCTACATTAGGAAATGCCTTAAAAATATCTCCAAGAGCTACATTTGACAACCCGACATCAATATTGATTAAACTAAGAAACAACACCGCAATCGTTAGCAGTATACCTTTGTTAGCCTTACCTTGAACTTGAACTCCCATTTTAGTCCCTCCAATTTTGTTACGCTTTTCAATTGCATAAACAAACCGTTTAAACTTAAAATAATTAATAGTGAACTTAAAATAATTGAAAATAACACTATAAAAAATTAATTTTATTAAGCAGCGTTTTAAATATAGTTATATACAGAGGGATTATTACATACTTAAATACAAGGCACTTGTCAAATAGTTACTATCGAAAGTCATCCTCTGCGGTCAGCATCACTATACCGGCCGCAGGGGATATCCTTCACTTTAATCAATATCTTTTCACTTTGTCAACCATGGAGACCCAGCACCAGGACCTTGAAGATTCAGATAGCGGTGCATGCCTTGAATCTTTCCTGAATGGAATCTGAGAATTTCCACTGTCGCAGCAGTTGCCGGCATCTCTTTCAGTACTTGTTTACCCTTAAGGGCTTCCTGGTTTATGGTCTTTCTGTGTTTCTCAATCATACAGCCGGGAACAAAACAAGTTCCGGTTTCATTCGTAACCACATAAGGACAAACATATCCGTCAACGTTGCCGAAGCTGACAACAATACCCTGTTCTTCATCCACAACTATAATTCGGGCATTGGGATCAACAGGCCTGCCAGGCCATAAGCCAGCTTGTATCGTTACCGGCTCTTTAGAAACAGCTTTCCCATCCCCGCCACTTAGTGTTTCAAGGTAATCAGGATCTTCGTAGACAATTCCCCCGACTTCCATCAATATGCAGTCTTCAGACGCCTCATATTGCTTACTGCCGCTTTCATCAAATATTGCCTTGCCTACAGCCAACAGCTCTTCCCTGGTCGCTCTTCCGTCCTTAGGAATTGGCGAAGTCCACCCCTTGGGAAGTTTATTCATTTCATTGGGGAAAAACACAAAACCTGAATCGCCCCGCGAACGGTCAATATAAAGCTCTAACTCCGTAATAACCGCATTGTCAACTTTAAGGCGTCCAAAAAATACCGAAGGCATTCCGCTTTCATCAACATTGGCGGTAACAAAAACCTGACCCGCTTGTTTATCGATAATATATTGCCCTACAAAATTAAGCCCCGTTACTGTCCGCCAGCAATTCATCATCGATAATGCGGCCGGCTGAGAATTCTCGGTCGCTGCATATGTATCTGCAAGCGGTAAAATTGAAGGATCGTGTTCAACCATTGACTTGAATAGCAAATCTGCAAACTTTTTCATTATAGACCTCCTAAATTTTCTCTTATATCTCGTTAACAGCCTCTAACCTTCCGTCCTCTTAGACCGGAGGAGAGCAAGCTATAACACTCGCACCAAGTTCGCTCTAAGCCTTCGCCGGGGACAATAACCCCCTCCGAACACATGACTCACCTATATCTCGTTATCAGCCTGCAAGACTCCGTCCTCTTACGTCGGAGGCGAGCAGTCTATACCACTCGAACTAATTTCGCTCTAAGCCTTCGCCGGGGGCAATAACCCCCTCCGAACACATGACTCACCTATATCTCGTTATCAGCCTGCAAGACTCCGTCCTCTTACGCCTGAGGCGAGCAAGCTATACCACTCGAACTAAGTTCGCTCTAAGCCTTCGCCGGGGGCAATAACCCCCTCCGAACACAGGACTCACCTATATCTCGTTATCAGCCTGCAAGACTACCGTCCTCTTACGTCGGAGGAGAACAGGCTCTAACACTCGCACCAAGTTCGCTCTAAGCCTTCGCTGGGGGCAATCCCCCCTACGGACGAAAGACTTCCTTATATTTTAGGCTCAACATTCGCAACAGCGATTGCGCTGTCGCCAACATTTCGCATCAAGGAGCTATGGCATACCTGATTGGCTCGGTTGTTTTGGATAACTCTTCCAGGGCATCCGTAACTTCCTCAAGCTTTACAATCTTATTGAGCATCCCTTTAGTGTTGATTTGGCCTTTTTCCATGAACCTGAAGATAGCTCGTATTTCATCTTCGTCATAAGCGAATGAGCCTTTTAGATCCAGCTCAAACAGCCCCACTTGAATTTCATTAATACTTGATAACGGCTCAGGATTAGTTCCTATTAAAATAACCTCACCGCTGGCCCGGCATATATCAACCGCAGTACCGACAGCCGTAGGATTTCCTGCGCATTCATAAACAATATCCGGACCAATTCCGTTATACAGTTCTTTCAGCTTTTCTTTTAAATTCGGCTCCTCATTAGGATTAAGCGCCAAATCCGCTCCCATTGCCAGTGCTGTTTGGCGTTTTGCCAAGGAGCGATTCAGAACCGTCACATGCCCTGCACCAGCGCTTTTTAATAATTGAACCATCGATAAACCGATTGCCCCTGCGCCCACAACCACAACATTTTGTCCGGCCTTAAACGACGACCGGCGGAACCCATGGTAAGCTGTTGCAAAAATATCGAATAAAACTGCGTCTTCAAACGATACGCTGTCCGGTATTTTAATCAGCATCCGATTAGGATACTTGGCCAGCACATACTCAGCATATGCTCCCTGTGTTCCAGGACCAATTCCCAGTGTGCGGCCGAAACCATTTACACACAGCGTCGATCTGCCGCTCCGGCAAAAAAAACACCCTTCCGGACACGCGCCAGGTGCTCCGACTGCCACACGTTCACCTACTTTATACCCCTCAACACCACTACCAATTTCTTCAATAATACCTACCGTTTCATGGCCAAAAACCGTTCCCGGCGACAAGATACCCTCATGCATATACGAATGTGTATCAGTGCCGCAAATCCCGCAGTACTTAACCTTTACCACCACTTCACCCGGACCGGCTTGAGGCTTATTCCGCTCTTCAAGCTTCATTGACCGTACGCCTTCATACACTACTACTTTCACGAAATACTCCTCCTCTTTATTTCAGTAAATTGCAATTGTTTTCGTACTACCGTATTGGTAAAATAGCCCCGCAATATCACGCTTTGTCCCTTCCCGCATGAATATTATAAATACAGTAAAACATTTGCAATAATCTAATATTTATTATAGCTACATTAACTTTTTAACTGAAATACATAAATCGGCTATGAGTAAGCACAAAAAGTTCTTACTCATAGCCGTCGGCAAGGATGGTAAATTAGTAATACTAATAGCTAAATGATTGTTAAGCTTTTGCAGAGCTATCTGTGGCTATGTCCTCCTCGGGAGTTACAAATATCCAGATAAGATAAGCCACAGTGTAAATAACAAACATAATACAACCAAACAGGAATAAAGCTCTGGGAGTTGGATCACCCAAAATTGCAAGAGCTTTTTCTACGAAAGTAGCAAGTATTTGCCCAACAAACAACGCAGCGTTAGCTTTGACAAAGCTAGCGCCTGAATACTGATAACGATTATAAATTTAGTTAGTAACTGAACGTTTCACTAAAAGTCCAGTATGGTTCCGGTATTCTCGGAACATCCTGAGGCACTTGACTCTTGCTGTAAACCTTATAGGTTGCAACGGCCTTATTATGTGGGGGCAGAACATCCATCCCCACCACCTGAGGTCCGCCATCAACATCCGTGCCGCCTGCAGCGCCGAGGGGAGCGTCTTTCGATCCATCGGTCCAACTTGTACCTACCGGAACACAGAAATCGGTGCAAACGTGCATGTGCCATATTTTCCAATTCCCATCTTCTTTGATAAAATCAACGCCGTATTTTTCCCAAATCCATTGGGCTTCAGGACCAGAAGGACCAACCTCGGTAATTTGGCCGGGTGAATACCACATCCCCTTAGCAGTCTCACCATCACCAGCTAACTCGATAATCGAGGTTGTCAAGGGATGCATGATAATTGTACCGACCCCATAAAGCTCTTCGTCGCTTTTCCCAGCGAGTTCCGGATACATCTTCTTCATTTGTTGGGTAGCCATATTAGTCATAAGACCACAGCCATCTCGATAGGTTGCTTTTAGAAGATCGTAGCCGATATAATAGCCTTGATTCTGAGCAAAATGAGGATTCGGCGCTTTCTTGCACCATATTGTGTCAAACTCCTCTGCATTTTTTTTCAGCCCATGAAGATAGGCGTGTTTAGCCATAACATTCTCGACTTCCCGGATGTCTGCCATTCTCCGGACCAGCTGATCGGTAGTAAACTCTGGGTGTTTGTAAGCCATTTGCAAATCCCCCTTAAATTCAAATGTCAATATTTGGATTTTTTTCAATATTATGGCTTCATTATAGTTACATATAAATTGGAAGTGAAATACATAAATCGGCTATGAGTAAGCACAAAAAGTGCTTACTCATAGCCGATTTTCATTTACAGCAATTATTCAAAACTACTTACACTAAAACCACCGTTTTGCCATTGCAATTTAGAAATAAAATTCAAGCTGACTGCGATATACCTTTATGTCGGTTGTATTCGTAGTCGCATCTTTTCCGACCATATACCATGCGGTAAACTTG
>JAGGAA010000081.1 GCA_017889675.1 Bacillota bacterium
GCGAAAAGTCCATATTTAGATGCAACACTGGAAAAGTGGAGGGGATCACCAACATTTCGATCCTTTTAAGCAACAAAAAGCCGATAATTATCTCCATAAGGCAGATAATTATCGGCTTTTTCACCTAGAAATTTTTGTACAAAATTCCGGATTTAATTGATGGAAGCAGTGGAACCGTATCTTCGCTTCTCCCTAGCTAGCTGTTGTCAATAACCCCGTCCCCTTCGTCCCCTGCCACCCCTTATAGTTGGGTCAATGGAATACAAGGTGAGGGGTTTTACTTTTGGCATTGCCCCAAAAGTAACAAAAGGTCTAGGCCCTAAACCTCCAAAAGCTGAAAAGCCGGGCGATATTCCTAAAATCCGTAAACTCGCTACGCTCAAACAGTACGGTTTTTTTAACGGAATACCGCCCGGCTTTTCTCCTGCGGAACGCTTTTTCCGGCAAAGGCCACGGGGTTACGGGAGTTACGAGGGTTGCCGGGGTACCACCTTATGGGGGCACAATTTCTTTAAGGCAAGGGGGTGAACTATCTAATGGAAACAGGGGGAACAGGGAATTTGTTTCATGCATAAGCTAAGCCCCGGTAGCCGTAGGTGGAAATATTTTGACGGTTTTCGCGCTACAGCTTCCAGAAGACAGTTGGGGACGTTCCCTTTTTGTCACAAGGAAGAACGGAAAATAGTTTTAAGTTTTTCTCTCTACATTAAGGAAAACGCAAGTGCCAATCATATCACTATCATCATTAAACTTCGGTTCGGTAGTAGCTTCTACTATTGTGTATTCTTTATTAGCAATTGAAATAGTAGAACCCTTAAGTGCTTGAATTTCGTCATGGTCAGGTAAAGATAGCGACATATCCACCTCATTAAGTAGCGTTACTCCAGTATCATTATCAATAACAATGGTAGACGTAGGTATAGATTCCATATAAGAGCATCTCCCTTGCAAATTTTTCGGAGGCTACTCTGTTATTGTGCAGCTATAACAATGTCTATATGTAATCGAAAGATTTCCAGTAAACAACCCCTCTCACCTGTCGTGATAATTTTTGTTTAATGAGTAAAGCAAACAATTCTTGCATGAACGCGAATGAAGACCCTAAAGCGTGCTTCTTGGTTTTAGTTTCAATCTTTCGCTGGAAATACTCATAAATTACCGAGTTAATATGGAAGCCTTTAAATTCCTTCCGAACAGACGTAGTGACGGCAATATAGAGCGCATGTCGAACAAGACGCGGGAAATCAAGAAAACGGTGGTACTGTCTTGCAAACTTTTCACAGTCTCATTATTTACAGACACAACCACCGTCCTTTCGTCTACGGCGTCCCTTCGTCTACCAGTATCCGTGTCACCAAGTGCAAACTAGGTCATTATAGTAAAATTACCGCTTACGGCTTAAAAACCGGTACATCGCCTTTAGATTATAATATCCCTTTCCCTCGCTTTTACTTAAACGCAACGCAAACTGCTTTAGATCTCGTATTCTTTGCCTGACACACTGTATTATATCTTTAGCATACTGGTAGGCGCGCATTTGTCTAAGTTTGTTAACTACCCATTTTTTTATTGCAACTACCTTTCCGTACCCTGCAGCAAACCAACTCAGAGTCAATAAAGCAGGTAATGCTACCTTAGCATACCATACCGTAAAGGCCGCCCCACATAATTCTCCGGTAACAAGCAAAGGGGCACCATATATACGTCCTTGGCTAATCCAATACAGCGAAAGAAATTTAATGCTTGAAAATAAGACTAATTTTACGGAATAAATAGCAAACAACATATAAGGATTGCGCTTATGTAGAAACCCCTCTACTCTCTGCAAAATTTTCCAATTAGAAATATGTTCTACAATTGGTTTAACTACATTTTCAAAAAATTCTTCTAGCAAAATATATATAGCCACGAAAAAAATAATTGGTGATGTAATTAAAGACCTTATCCGGCGTTTAAGTCCATTCTCTTTGAAGTTCATTTCATACATTCCCCTTAAAATAGTAACCCACTAAATAGACATATTCATAAAAAAAGGTAAAACTCCTGCCAAATCGTCTGTTTAATGAAAGAACAACAAAGGACTTTTCTTTTCCGTCAACTTTCTTGATAAAAAAGGTCCCTGTTGACTTCACCAATATTATTTACCAGTAGGTGAATTTTGATAAAAAACTACTCGACTGACTCTCTCCATTATGCACCAATACAGTATTTCTTACCCTAACCGCTAGCGGCTTGCATATTACCTATCTAATTCATTAAAAAAAGAGCCCGAAGGCTCAATTAGAGATGACATTTTTTGCGGGAACGAGAACGTTTCTTGTTTTGCGGGTTCGAGCAAAGCTCGATGATCATTTTGTATATTCCTAAAATAGATGCAACTATGGTTATTATGTCTTTAAAAATGATAAATCCCACAATACTCACCCCCCTTATTAATATGAGTCCATAGGGTGACTATGAGGCAACCATACTTTACTTAATTACAGCTTACTATTTTTACCAGTAAATGTAAATATATTCTTATCATCTTATTCTTACATTTACTGATAAAAAGCCTCCCTGTTATAAGGTTTATTGTAAACCCAAAAAAGTAAAAGCCTATAACCTAGTAATTCCAATCGGTTATAGGCTTTAATTTAGTCTACTTTTACCAGCAGGCTATTTGGGGCGCCGCCAAATAGGACGGTAGGCACGCGGCGGCTGAAGTATTTCCGAAAAAATCAAGCCATTTTCCACCATCTGTGGTGAAAGCTTGCCTTGCCATGGTGAAACTGCCTCTGTTATGTGTGGTACATGTACTGGGGCAGGCATCGCCATCGCTGGTTTCGGAGAAGTAACCCAGCTTTTCGGAGCTTCCATGCTAACATTCGTTATTGTTGTAGATGCAGGCTTACTAATTATATCCACTGGCTGCCTACCCGGCGGTTGGGGCACTTTATCTGGTACATCAGGATATTCATACTCTTTGGGATTTTTTCGCCGTTTTAATAACTCAGGTACAAGATACAATACCAGTAGTAACAGCAACGGAATTAAGTTTTCCATAGCTTCACCTACCTATTTTTAGGTTCATCTGTCTTTGACTCGACCGTGGTTTCTATCGGGCCAGCTTTCGAGATGGTTTCACGCATTTGCGTATCTGCCAACACATTGTTCATATTATAGTAGTCCATCACGCCAATGCGTCCCTCTTTTAGGGCTATAGCAAGCGCTTTCGGTACATCGGCTTGCGCCTCTACTACTTTAGCCTGCATTTCCTGCGTAAAGGCCCGCATTTCCTGTTCCTGGGCTACTGCCATAGCGCGGCGTTCTTCAGCTTTCGCTTGCGCAATCCGCTTTTCGGCTTCAGCCTGGTCGGTCATAAGTTCTGCGCCAATATTACGGCCAACATCAACGTCAGCAATATCAATCGAGAGAATTTCAAACGCAGTGCCGGAATCCAACCCTTTGCTCAATACAGTACGCGAAATATAATCAGGGTTAGCCAATACATCTCGATGGTCGTCAGTCGAGCCAACGGTAGTAATAATACCTTCACCAACACGGGCTATAATTGTAGCTTCGCCCGCGCCACCAACCAAACGGTCAAGGTTCGCCCTTACAGTAACCCGTGCTTTTACTTTGAGCTCAATACCATTTTTCGCAACCGCTGACACAAGCGGAGTTTCAATAACTTTGGGGTTAACACTCATTTGAACAGCCTCAAGCACGTTACGTCCAGCTAAGTCTATGGCTGCGGAACGTGCAAACGGCAACGGAATTTCAGCACGATGAGCGGCAATTAGAGCATCAATTACCTTATCAACATCACCGCCTGCCAAATAATGGGCTTCGAGCTGATTAACGTTTACATCAAGACCAGCTTTGTTAGCCTTAATCAGAGGAAGCACAATTGAACTTGGCGGCACTCGTCTGAGCCGCATACCGACAAGAGTAAAAATACCTACATTGACTCCGGCCGCTAAAGCCGAGATCCACAAACCGAGGGGTACAAAATGAAGAAATAGGCTAATAGCCACAATCACTAGCACTACAATAAAAGCACTACCTAATAAAGCTGACAAATATATTACCTCCCTTATATTTATAAATCGACAGGTCGTACAACAATGCGATTGCCGGTTATATTCACCACCTTAACTAATTTATTGGGTTCAACAAACTGACCCTCAGAGACTACATCCAATTGAGTACCATCAATGATCATGGTTCCGGCAGGACGCAGCCCGGTAGGGGTTATACCTGTCTTAGCAAGATATATACTGTAATCAAGACTGCTGCTAAAACCAGCACTCTTAGTCTCACTGTCATTTAAAATGAACCTTGACCACAATTTGCTGGAAGGCAGCCTCCTTACCAGTACTAAAAATATGATGGTAGCAGCCAGTAAGCTAATAGCTAACAGGTTAATCGCAGCCTCATTTGCCCCTAATGTCAAAAATAAGCTGGCAAAGATAGCAATAATGCCGCTAATACCAAATATACCTACGCCTGGTGTATAGAGTTCAAATACTACCAGCAAAATGCCGCCCAAAAATAGCAGGATTTCTAACCAGCCAGCAATACCGGTAATCCACTGACTCCCAAAAAATAGTGCGGCCGCTAGTACACCAATAAGGGCCGCCACCCCTAACCCCGCGGTTTTGATTTCTGTCAGCACCGCCAAAAATATAATTGACATTAAAAATGATTTAACTGTCGGGTCAGCCAGCCAGCCTACTGCCTTTTCCTGCCAGCCTAATGTATATTCTAGTACTGGGCTATCACCAAACCCAAATTGCGTTAGCACCGCAGCACGATCAGGGGCCACGACATCTGCAAAACCGACCTTAGTTGCCTGATAATCAGTAAGTGCCAATATTTGGCCTGGTTCGGCGTAACCGGGGAAGCCTAATGATTTATCTACCATGGCTTCAGCCACCCGGGGATTACGGCCAGTTTTATTCGCTGTTGCTGCAAATTCCGCTTTTAAGGCAGCCACTGTTTTCTCGGTAGTAGGTATTGGTTCTGCTGCACCAATACTACCGCCAGGCGCTATCGCGATATGCTTATGTGAAATAGCAATAAGTGCCCCTGCTGACCACGCCCGGTTTTTTATATAGCAAATGGTAGGCACTGAGGCACTTGTAATCATATCCCGAATACTAACAGCCGAATCCACCAAACCGCCGAAAGTATCAATTTCCACTAAAATTGCTTGCGCCTGTTTACTCTCAGCATCAGCCATAGCCTTGTGAATCAGAGCGGCCTGTCCGCCATTTATCTCACCTTTAATCGATATGCAAATTACTGGACCGCTCGCAGCAGCTACTGTCGGCCTGTCCGCAACAAATAGGAACAACAACGCTGTCAACAATACAAATAAGATTTTATGTACAACCGTATACCGCATAGATTCACCTCAACCCTGTATTCATTTGCCTTACTAGTTTATTCGCCAGTAAATGGCATCATTCCTGTTTTTTACTTAAAATACTTCATTTGTCGAAAGTTTGAATATTTTTACTTTTTATTATTCCCTTGACATGTCGATTGATGCATGTTATTGTCATGCTATAGTTTAAGTGAAGTTTTCCTGTCGCTTTACGCAATATTCAACCTCTATCATTTACAATTTATAAACACAGTTTATATGCAGCACTTTTGACACTACTTTTGTCCTAGCTTATTGAACCTATCACATTATTATTCATATCACTAATTGCAGCATTGTCCTACTAGCTTTACAACCACTGTTTATACTACTATCGCTAAACCTATTGTACTACCATTCGCACCATCTTTTACAGTCTTGTCATACTAGTTTACTAACCACTCTTTATACTACTCATGCCGAACTATACTACTACTATTCGTACTACTAATCACAACACTATTACAGCAATAACATAAACTTATTGCTTCACTAACTAAAAAATAAGACAAGCTCTGCTTGTCTTATTTTTTTATCGTTTTAAAAACTCTTACAGATTGGTAGTGTGTTGTCAATGTATCACCCAACCTGCAAAAGCTTTTACTTCGGAATATAGAAATACAGTCAGACTATGAATAAATCACCATAAAACTAAAATCCGGCGCTATTCACGCCGGATTAAAATTAGTTCTACTTATTTTAAGAACTCGCGCACAATGGTGTTTACCATTTTACCATCAGCACGCCCTTTTACGTTTGGCATCAGTACAGCCATAACCTTGCCCATATCTTTGGCACTCGCAGCTTGAGACTCTTTAACAGCTTCTGCCACAAGCACACGTAGTTCTTGCTCGGTTAATTGTTGAGGAAGGTACTGCATCAGAATGTCGATTTCTCGTTCAAGGTTCTCGACCAAATCAGGGCGATTTCCTTTTTTAAACTCTTCCATCGAATCCCGGCGCATTTTGACTTCTTTAGCCAGTACATCTAGAACCTCCTCTTCAGAAAGCTCTCTTTTTTTGTCAATCTCTACATACTTGATATTAGCACGAACCATGCGAATAACAGAAAGCCGTAGTTTTCCGGCTTCTTTCTCCTTCATAGCCAGCTTCATATCTTCGTTTAGTCTGTCTTTAAGAGACATGAAATTACTCCCTCCGAAACTAGTTAAACTTGCGTTTACGTGCTGCTTCGGATTTTTTCTTGCGTTTTACGCTCGGTTTTTCATAATGCTCGCGTTTTCTAACTTCTGCAAGCACCCCGGCTTTTTGGCAA
>JAGGAA010000082.1 GCA_017889675.1 Bacillota bacterium
TTGCATGTGTTAGGCACGCCGCCAGCGTTCGTCCTGAGCCAGGATCAAACTCTCCAATAAAGTATGCCGTCTATGAGCTTACAAACTTAAATACCATTAACTATCTTAATTAAAGTAGACAAACTACATTAATAGACGCACCAGGCATAAGATAAGACTTGGCTTGTGCCAAGTCCGTCAGGACGCCGGCAGAAGCCTTAGTCGTTCAATCCAGGGAAAGTTATACTTTCCATCTGGACAAGTTCAAAGTCACAGTGTGACTACATATTATATGAAGCCATTTGTTGGCTCTATATCAATTTAAAAATTGTTTTTGTGTTGTATGTCGCAAGCGACACACAATCGCACATCTGGCTTTTATGATGCATTACTTACATTGTTCAGTTTTCAGGGAACGTCGTGCAAGGAATGCACTAGTGTTGAGGTCGTATCATGGAAGATACGTTTTGCCTGAGAACACATTTTGTCGTTCGCATTGCGGCGACAGCTTTTATATATTATCACATCATATTTGACGTGTCAATATACATTTTTTATGGTTTTTGTCGTTGCTTTTCATGCGCATTTCGCTGATTGTCCCGGCTGTGAAATTAAATTCCTGCAAGTCGTCACTATGAAGCAAAGATGAAAGTTTATCGATCTGTTCTAATAATTGAAGCTTTTTCATTTGTAATACTACACTCTCCCTTAATTTTTAAACTGCAATACCTATACTACCAACTCTAACTGTATTTGTAAATAACTTTAAATAATCACAGAAGAGTAAGTTTATTCTAATAAATCAGCTAAATCAATTGGTTTTATAAAAACTTTCTTACGGCTGAACCATTTAGGTAATTGCATTGCTTACCTTGCCAGGTATCCTGTGCCAGCAATTGTTCTTCAATCTCCTCGCGAATCTTCCACCAGCCAGTCTGCCAATTCGTAAACAGCGTATTTGTCTCCGGTGCGCGGCCGATAAGACGTTGAATAACAATATTCGGATGGAGATATTCCAGAAATGTAACCACTCTCTCGACATATTCCTCTTTACTAATCAATGTAATTTCGCCCTGCTGATACCACTCAGCCATCACAGTATTTTTAACAATATATAAAGCATGTAACTTAACTTGATCAACACCTAATGCCGAAACGATTTTTGCACTTTCTATTGTATCGGTCATGTCGTCCCATGGGAGATTGAGAATAAGATGTGCGCACACATCCATTGACCAACGTTTAATTCGCTGCGCAGCATCAATAAACTCGGCCAGGCTATGACCACGGTTAATCTTGATCAGACTGTGATAATTAACGGTTTGTAACCCCAGTTCAATACTAATATCAACGCCGCGCTCTTCTCTGATAGCTGCCAGCATCTCCAAATAGCTGTCATTAATACAATCAGGCCGGGTTGCTAGTGCAATAGCTACAATGTCTTCCTGACAAGCTTCCAGGACATGCTGTTTTAGCTGCTCTACCGGCAAATAGGTATTACTAAAGTTTTGAAAATAAGGTATGAATTTTTTAGCTTTATACTTAGGGGCAATATGCGCTTTGTTGGCAGCTAATTGGTCACTTACTGTTAGCCAGGCTGGTAGATTTTCGTAACCAGCGCCAATTTCACCGCAGAATACACACCCTTGCTGTCCGCATTGCCCATCGCGATTGGGACAGGTTACCGGCAAACTAACAGGCAGTTTGTACACTTTTTCGCCATACCTTTGGCGCAGGTAGGCAGAATAGGTATTATATCTAGTTCCAGAAATCATCATAATTAATCACCTGATACGACGGATTTGTATTCTGATATGAGAAAAGTACAGCCACCTCACGTTTCTCCAAGCCTTCACCGTTTTGCAAATATGCCGGAATATCGACACTAAATACTTCTATATGATACGTTTTTTTTATGTCCCGCCAGGTAGTAAACGTAAAGTTAGGCAAATAACGACGAACACGGTCGCTATCCCGCCAAAAGGCTGTCTTCTGTTCCGCCCAGTTGTCATTTGCAGCCTGATTAACTTGGTTCCAGGGTAAAAATTCAGGACGAACGGCTCTATGTTCGCTCATAAGTGCGTCAAACTTCAAAAGTTCGTTGTGTTCATTCCTAGCCTGCGGATAAAAGCAAGTACAAAATTCAGCCAGATATTTATACAAATTTTTGGAACTATGGGCAACAAGGTGATAGCCATGCTGCTCCCAATAATCGGCCAATTTGCTATAGAATGTAAATGCACCACCATTAACTAATCCAATAAGCCAGGGCAGGCTCTGTTGAAAGCGTCCGCTATTATATATCTGTTCAAATACCTCTTCCACAATCTTAAGGTGTCTGATTGTGGCATAGTCCATATAGTTATTTGCCAATACTTCATACGGTGCAGTCGTCATAGCTATGTAACCATGGCTGGCGGCATTCTGCCTTATGCCTGAGCCTTTAAGCAGTTTGAGAAAACCGATTTGCAGCATATCAGGCTGGAGGCGATACACCTCATCAAACGACTTGGCAAATACGCATACATTCTCGTAGGGTAGACCAACAATCAAATCCAAATGCAAATGAATATTGCCATAGTCCCTGACTTGGCTGACATTTTTCACGATCTTCGACCAGTTGTTGTGCCGTTTGATGGCCGTTAGCGTTTGTTCATTGGTGGATTGAATACCAATCTCAAACTGAAACCTACCTACTGGTACCTGCCGCAAAAACTCTACTACTTCCTGATCCCAAATATCAGCAGCAATCTCAAAATGAAAATTGGTCCGACAAGTTTGCTGAGCCAAAAACTTTAATATAGGAAAATAGTGTTCCTTACGGGCATTGAATGTGCGATCAACAAATTTAACCTGTTTTACATCATGTTCAATGAAAAATTGCAGATCACGCAGTACCCTCGCCAGACTTACAAACCGCACACCGGCAGTTGCGCTTGACAAACAGTATTGACAGGCAAAGGGGCAGCCGCGTGAGCTTTCATAATACAGTATTTTATCTTTAAGTGCCCTCATCTCCTCGTGCGTATAAGGAAATGGAATGTCATCAAGCTGGGTCACTTGCTGGGGCAGACTTGTAACAATGTCTTGGGGACCTCGGTAGGCCAAACCAGGAACACTCTCTACTTTCTGCCCTTGACTTAGCATTGTCAGCAATGCTTCCAATGTTTGCTCGCCTTCACCTAATACGATATAGTCCACAGCCTCATGCTCTCTCAAGATGTCTTCAGGCTGATAAGATACCTCCGGACCACCCAGGACAACGATTGTCTTGGGCTGAATTTTTTTGATAAGTGCCGCTAGTTGTAGACTTGCTTCTATATTCCAAATATAACAGGCCAAACCAATTACAGTAGCATGGCAAACATAAAGGTCACTCAATATCTCAAGCAAACCATTGTTCACCGTATATTCACGAACAGCTATAGTACGTCCCGGCGCTTGACAAAAAGACGCTAAACAGCGAAGCGCCAAGGATGAATGTATGTATTTTGCATTCAATGTTGACAGTACAACTTTCACAAGCATTCTCCCCATCCATAATCTCCCTGCAAGTATAGTAGTTTCGGCCTATCTTGTCAAATGTTCGAGACTTGTCCCAGCAGCCATTCACCAATAAAACCTGCTCCGCATAAAATAAAATAAGGTAACCATTACCTTATATCCCACCCATACTACATGAGGATGGTGAAAATTATGCGGATTATGATCGATGGGCGTTATCTACCTGACAGTGCCCGCGTCAACCGTGATTTATTAATAACACTCCGCAATATAGCCAAAGCTTTAAAGTTCGGAATCCGTTATGATGCCCAACGGGAATTGGTCTTAATAAATACTAAAGATTCCTCGATGCCACCACTACCGAGCGATAATACTAGTGATGAAAGGATTGAAGATGAAAATGCCCGCCTTACTGGCAAAGTCATATGCCTAGACCCCGGTCATGGTGGCAGCGATCCAGGGGCACTCGGTCCCACTGGCACTATAGAAAAAGATAATACCTTAGCAATTGCAATGCTGCTCAAAGAAAAACTTGAAAAAAGTGGGGCTACCGTTGTCATGACTCGCGACTCTGATACCGAGGTTGCCTCTGCCGAGGCAACCGACCAGGAAGAACTGAGCGCCCGGGTTGAGGTCGCCAACCAATCGGAGGCAGATTTATTTATTAGTATCCATAATGATGCATTTACCAGTAATACGGCTGCAGGCACTACTACCTTCCACTACGGCGACAAATCTTCCGTAAAACTTGCTAATCTCATACAACAAATCCTGGCCGAAAAATTAGGTACAAAAAGTAGGGGCGCCCGCTTTGCCAGCTTCTACGTATTACGTTACACTGATATGACATCAATACTAATTGAAGTCGCCTTTATTTCCAATACAGTAGAAGAAATGCTATTATCCAGTGTAGATGGTCGAGATAATGCGGCTGAAAGCATTTGTGACGGTATATTAAAATACTTCAAAGTATAAGAAATATTTTATTTCGGGCATGCTATACCAGGAAATATCATTATACTATGCTAATATATACTATATATTCTCGCAAAAGGAAGTGATTTCATGTCAGAAGTATCTACAGCATTGCCTGCTCGTGATCAAATACAGTCTGAGTATAAGTGGCAGATAGAAGATATTTATGGTAGTGAAGACTTGTGGCAAGCAGACTTTGAGAAAATCAAAAAAGACTTGCCCAAACTAGCTGAATACAAGGAGACATTGTCCCAGACAGCCTCCCGCCTTGCAACTTGTCTAACCTTGAGGGACGAAATCAACATTGTGGCTGGCAAATTACTTGCTTATGCCCGCCTGCACCGGGATGAAAATACTGCCAATGCAAAATACCAGGCTCTTGTTGGCAAAACCGAAGGACTGCTTGCTGAACTAGGCGCGGCCACTTCTTTTATCGAACCGGAAATTCTTGCTATACCTGATGCTGTGCTGGCCGCTTTCCGCCTTGAACAAACTCTGGCTGACTACAGCTTCTACTTTGACAATCTCACTCGTCAAAAACAGCATATTTTATCACCAAATGAAGAAGAAATCTTATCCCGATCAGTCGAAGCTACCCAGACAGCAGAAAATATCTTTAATATGTTGGCCCATGCTGATATGACATTTCCTGACATCACTGACGCAGATGGAAAACTCATCACATTAAGTGAAGGACGGTACCGTTCCTTAATTATGTCAGCTGACCGCCAGGTTCGCAAAGATGCTTTCACTGGTTTATTTGGTTCTTACAACGGTTTACGTAACAGCTTTGCTGCCACACTGGCGGGCAATGTAAAGAAAAACATATTTTATGCCCACACCCGCAATTATGCCTCAACCTTAGAATCTGCTTTATCTGACGGCAACATCCCGGTAAGTGTCTATACTAATCTGCTTACCACTGTCAATAACAATCTAGAGCCTCTGCACCGCTATATTGCCCTCAAGAAAAAAGCCTTAAAACTGGATACTATCCATATGTATGACCTATATACCCCGTTATCACAAGAAGTAAAATTCAATATAACCTACCCCGAAAGCCTAAAATTAGTCCGCGACGGTCTAGCGCCACTAGGTCCCGAATATACTACGCTCTTAAATAAAGGTCTGACCTCCGGTTGGATTGATGTTTATGAAAATAAAGGTAAACAAACAGGTGCTTATAGCTGGGGCGTGTACGGTGTCCACCCGTTCGTACTTTTAAACTATAATGACCGCCTGGAAGATGTCAGCACCCTGGCGCATGAGCTGGGGCACGCTATCCACAGTTATTACAGTCAGGCAAGTCAACCATATTCCACCTCCCAATATACCATCTTTACCGCCGAAGTTGCTTCCACCACCAATGAAATCCTCCTCAACGACTTTCTCTTGAAAACAACTACCGACAAACAAAAGAAGTTGTACTTAATTAACCAATACCTCGAAATGGTACGTACTACCGTCTACCGCCAAACCATGTTTGCTGAATTTGAGAAAGCCATCTACGACAAGTCCGAGGAAGGCGAAACCCTGACCGCTGACTTACTTGATGAAATGTGGCATACGCTCAATGTCAAATACTATGGCCCCGAAATGATGGTTGACCCTGAAGTCGATGTCGAATGGGCTAGAATCCCTCATTTCTACTGGGACTTTTACGTGTACCAATATGTTACCGGTTATGCGGCAGCTACTACCTTAGCCGAAAAAATGTTACATGAAGACGATAGTGCTCAGCAGCGTTATATCGCCTTTTTGAAAAGTGGCGGCGCTGATTATCCCATTACTATACTTAAAAAGGCTGGTGTCGATATGTCCACACCACAGCCTGTTGAACTCACCCTTAACAAGTTTTCAACCATGCTTGGTGAACTGGAACTTTTATTATCCAAGTATTGACAACTGCATATATGCGGGTTATATTTTGTATATGACAATATGATTGCTCTCGATGGCTAGAGTTTCGTGTCTTGACCAACCGACTAGCAATTGTTTGTGTCAAACACATATTACGGAGGTTGGTTAAACATGGAATTCCAAGACAAAGATCTTTCCTGCAAAGAATGCGGCGCAACGTTTACTTTCACCGCGTCTGAGCAAGCTTTTTATGCTGAGAAAGGCTTTCAAAATGATCCTTCCCGTTGCCCTGATTGCCGCGCAGCCAGAAAACGGCAAAATGGTGGTCGCGTAGGTGGCAACGCTCGTCCCCAACGCGAAATGTTTGATGCTACCTGCAGTGCTTGCGGCGCTAGAACCCAGGTTCCGTTCCGTCCTACTGCCGGAAAACCTGTATACTGCCGCGATTGTTTCCAGTCGAACAGATAATCAATTACCGCATGTGTAACAGGCCAGATTTATTTTGGCCTGTTTTTTGTTGGAATATATTCGCCAACCTTGCAAAAGCTATTACTAACTAATCATTAAGCGAGGCTACTATGGCACTCATCAAACCAATGCTAGCTAAATC
>JAGGAA010000083.1 GCA_017889675.1 Bacillota bacterium
AAAGTTAGTTAGAACCGAAATTGCCTTGTTGTGTAAGGAGGCAATTTCGGTTTTTCTACTTATAAATACATAAGACTGTACTATATTTAAGAAAATAGAGAAGGGATTTTAGACTCAATAGCCAATAGAAATAGATTGGACACAAAACTGGTGCATAAGGTGGTGGGCATATGTCTCAAAAATTCATTATCATTGACGGGAGCAGTTTGGTGCACCGTGCATTTCATGCTTTACCCATGCTGCGTACGGCCGACGGGCTGTATACCAATGCGGTGTATGGATTTACTACGATGCTTGTCAAATTGTTGACAGAGTATAAACCGGATTTAGTCGCTGTGGCATTAGATAAAAGCCGGGTTACCTTTCGGACAGAGGCCTACCAACAATATAAGGGGCACAGGCAAGCCACCCCTAGCGAGTTATCTGAACAGTTTCCACTGGTACGTGAACTACTTCAGGCACTGGGCATAGCTACTCTGGAGGAACAAGGCTACGAGGCTGACGATATTATCGGGACCTTATCGGAAAAGGCAGCCAAGCTGGGGTATGAGGTTCTGATTGTGACAGGTGACCGTGATGCGTTGCAATTGATAGGACCAGCAACCAAAGTGTTGCTTACTAAAAAGGGCATATCAGACACGGAAACCGTCGATGTGCCAGCGCTTAAAGAAAAATACGGTTTAACTCCGAGTCAGATGATTGATATGAAAGGCTTAATGGGAGATACTTCTGACAATATACCAGGCGTTCCAGGCATTGGTGAAAAAACGGCGCTCAAGCTATTGGGCGAATTCGGTTCAATGGAAAATGTCCTGGCTAATATTGATAATATCTCTGGGAAAAAGCTACAGGAGAATCTCCGGCAATATACCGAACAAGCCGTTTTATCCAAACAGTTGGCAACCATTGTTCGCGATATGAATATCAACTTTATTCCCGAAACCTTTGGCGTTACTCCAGCAAAACAAATTGTCAAAGAATTGTTTATCAAATTTGAATTTAAAAGCCTAATTAACAAAGTGGACACACTGTTTCCGGGAAACCAAGCACAAGATACTGCAACCGAGCCTTTGAACACGATTGCTTTTTTGTCGCCGGTTGTGCTTACTAGCCGCGTTGAGGTAAAGGAGCTGTATGCAAAAGCAAAAGAGCTGGAGAGAATCAGCTGCTATCCGCTCTCAGCAGGGAATTCGCCTTTAGCAGGACTGCTCGGTCTGGCGGTTACTTGTGCTGACAAAACAGTATTTATTCCCGCTGATTCCGAGGGCTGGGAGGTTGTTTTTGACCTGTTAGCTGATAGCAGTTTAATAATAGCTACCTATGACGTGAAGAAGATGTATCATATCTGCCAGTTACGAGGAGCTGTACTACAGGCGCAGATATTTGATGTTTTGATTGCTGCCTACCTGCTTGAGCCTACAGCCGCAACTTACCCGCTTGATGTTTTAGCGGAGAGATATCTAGGACAGCCTACTGCTTTGCCCACAGGGGATAAGCAGATGACGCAACGACCGGAATTTGCCAACTGGGCCAGCAAGGTTGTGGGGCAATTGCAGGCAAGTCTCGCCGTGGCACTGTCTGAGAATGGTCTGGACAAGTTGTTCGAACAAGTGGAATTGCCACTTGTTGAGACATTATCAGCCATGGAGGTTACGGGAATCCGGGTTGATAGAGACTACTTGCGGGAGATGGCAGTAAGCATCGCCGCTAAAATTGAGCTGCTGATTAGTGAAATCTATCTACTTGCTGGTGAGAATTTCAATATAAATTCTACAAAGCAATTGGGTGTGATTCTTTTTGAAAAATTGCTGCTTCCCATTATTAAAAAGACGAAAACTGGTTACTCTACTGACGCAGAGGTATTGGAAAAACTTGCAGGACGGCATCCACTTATTGACAAGCTGTTGGAATATCGAATGCTGACAAAACTTAAATCAACGTATCTTGATGGCTTAGAGGTATTAATTCAGCCGGATACAGACAGAATCCACACTAGCTTTAACCAGATGGTTACGGCTACTGGCAGGCTGAGCAGCTCTGAACCCAACCTACAGAATATTCCGGTTCGCTCTGATATGGGCCGTAAAATCAGGGAGTTATTCATTCCTGGTGAAGGCTATCAATATATTATGTCTGCTGACTATTCACAGATTGAACTGCGTATCCTGGCCCACATGGCTGGAGATGCCAGTTTGTTGGAGGCATTCCGTTATAATCAAGATATCCATACTCGAACGGCATCCGAAGTTTTTGGTGTAGCGATGTCTGAGGTTACGCCAGAGCTACGTTCAAGAGCGAAAGCCGTCAATTTTGGTATTGTGTATGGTATCAGTGATTATGGTTTGTCGCGGGATATCGGTGTTAGTCGGAAAGAAGCTGCTCAGTATATTGACAGCTATTTTGCCAAATACCAGGGAGTAAAACGCTATATTGACGAAAGCGTTGCCAGTGCTCACCGGGATGGCCATGTAACTACCCTGTTTGGGCGTCGCCGTCAGCTGCCTGATATCAATAGCAGTAACTTTAATCAGCGTTCCTTTGCCGAACGTACAGCAATGAACACTCCTATCCAGGGGGCAGCGGCTGATATCATAAAAATAGCTATGAATAAGGTTTACTTTGCTCTTAATGCCGCAAAGCTGAAGAGTCGGCTGTTATTACAGGTACATGACGAATTATTATTGGAAGTACCGGCAGAGGAACTCGATCAGGTTGCTTCACTTGTAAAACAAGCTATGGAGCAAGCGGTAGAACTGACGGTACCGCTGGTGGCCGATGTTAAAACCGGCCGTAATTGGGCCGAAGCTAAGTAAAAAAAGGGGGGATGCACTATGCCGGAAATGCCGGAAGTCGAAACAATCCGCCGGACGCTTGCGGACAAGGTCGAGGGGCGCAAGATTATTCGCGTGGATATTGGGTTGCCCCGCCTGGTAAAATGGCCGACAGCACCTGAATTTCAGGCTATCCTTACAGATAGAACTATTCGGAATTTGGCGCGACGCGGCAAGTACCTACTTTTTTATCTTGATAACAATTTTGTGCTTGTTGTTCATTTACGGATGACTGGACGTTTATGTTATATAACACCAGAAACCAAACAGGATAAGTTTACTCATATCTTATTTAACCTTGATAATGGGGATACTTTGCTATATGCGGATACACGTACGCTAGGAACTCTCTATCTGATGCCAGAAGAGGAACTGTGGCGCATTGCCGGTCTGTCCTCAATGGGGCCTGAGCCATTGTCAGCCGAATTCACAGTGGAATATTTTACAGATATGCTAAGTAAACGTCAGGCTAAAATAAAGTCGGTGCTGCTTAATCAGAAGCTAGTTGGCGGCCTTGGCAATATTTATGTGGATGAAGCCTTAGCTATTGCATGCATTGATCCGGAACGGATAGCCAAGAGTCTTACCACGCAAGAGGTACGCTACCTTCACCAGGCAGTTAACCAGGTTATTGCTGATGGCATAGCACATGGCGGCACTACCTTTCGTGACTATCGTGATGGAGTCGGCCAGAGTGGCAGCCATCAGCGGTATCTGCAGGTTTATGGACGAACCAACGAGCCTTGTCAGCGCTGCGGCGGGCTTATTGCCCGTAAGGAGGTAGCTGGGCGCGGTACACACTACTGTCCTAACTGCCAGAAGTAGCTGAAAGGATAAAGCTATGTATTTAATTGGATTAACTGGCGGGATTGCCAGTGGTAAAAGTACAGTAAGTCAAATGCTCAGAGAGTCAGGGGCGTTTATTGTTGACGCAGATAAGCTTTCCCGGGAGATTACACAGCCAGGAAAACCGGCCTGGCGGGAAATTATAGAAAAATTTGGTCAAGGTCTTGTTCAGGATAATGGCGAAATTGACCGCAAACGACTGGGACAATTAGTATTTGCCAATAAACAGGCCCGGGCTGAATTGGAACAAATTACTCATCCGCGTATTGAAGCAGCAGCAATCGCTGCTGTCAAAGCCGCCACTGCAGGCGGCTTTGATGTGATTGTGCTTGATGCCCCCCTTTTGATTGAAGCAGGGTGGCATACTAAGGTCGACGCTGTATGGATAGTTTATGTTGATGAACAGACGCAGCTCACTCGCTTAATGTCGCGTGACAATAGCTGTGAGCAGGCTGCGCGCTCTCGCATAAATGCCCAGCTGGCGCTTACGGAAAAGCTGAAATACGCCGATGTTGTTATTGATAACAATAATACTATTGAAACTACAAAAAAAAATGTGCTGAAATCTTGGAATGAGTTGGCGAGAAAGCAGTAAGATAAGTGGTATTTTTTTTAGATAGTACATATAGTTGTATACAGTGATTATTCTTATTACGGAGTGATTTTATTGCGTATCTGGACTTGGCTGAAAGTCCTGATGATTGGTCTGTTATTAACTGCCACAGGAATATATGCTGTATTTACCAGTGATTGGTTTCAAAAGAAGTATATGTATCCGTTATTATATCAGGAAGCCGTCTATACCTATGCACTGGAACGAGATATTGATCCCTTTCTAATCGCCGGTGTTATTCGAACAGAAAGCAAATTTAGTAGTCAAGCCCGTTCGCCCAAAGGGGCCTTAGGATTGATGCAGATTATGCCGGAAACCGGCCGGTGGATTGCCGAACAGCTTGGTGAACAGGAGTACAGGACCGCTGATTTAACAGATCCGGATATAAACATTCGGTTTGGCAGCTGGTATTTGTCTTCTTTAAAAAAGGAGTTTGGTGGCAATGAGGTATTGGTTCTTGCCGCTTATAATGGCGGCCGCGGGAATGTAAAACAATGGATTGTACGCTATGGCTGGAACGAGGATTTTGACGATGTTCAGCAAATTCCTTTTAAAGAGACTAGAGAGTATGTAGAAAAAGTACTGTACAGTAAGAAAAAATATATAGAATTGTACAGCAGATAAATTTTGGGGAAATTGAACGAGGAGAATTTATCATAAATGCGTAAGCTAATGATCCTAGCGTTGGCACTGTTCATTGTTGTAAGTGCAGGATGTAGTTCCAAGGAAAATGTTTTGACTCCAGAAAAGAAAAAGACTGCTATCCAGCAGGGCGGACAGCTCAAGTATGGTAGTTTGAATGAACCTAACACACTTAACCCACTGATTTCTGATCTTTTGGCTACAGCCGAAGTAGGTAAACTGGTATTTAGCGGTTTGGTGGTTGCTGGGGAAAATGGAGAGTGGATTCCTGATTTAGCGGTTGATGTGCCAACAACTGCCAATGGGGGCATTACTGCTGATGGTCGTATAGTAACGTATCACCTGCGACAAGGGGTAACCTGGCATGACGGCGTAGCTTTTACTGCCGAAGATGTTAAGTTTACCTGGCAGCTTATTATGAATCAAAAAGCAAATATTGTGTCAAGAGAAGGTTACGATCGGATTAGTTCGATTGAGACTCCAGACAAATATACTGTTGTAGTTAAGTTTCGAGAGTACTACGCACCCTACATGACGTTGTTTGGTACAATATTACCAAAACATAAGTTGGAAAATGCCGGCGACCTCAACAAAGCACCTTTTAACAGGGCACCGATCGGTACAGGTCCGTTTAAATTTAAGGAATGGCAGGTAGCAGAGGCTCTTATTTTTGATGCCAACCCTAATTATTACCGTGGCAAACCCGTTCTAGACAGTATTGTTTATAAAATTGTTCCCGAACAAAGCCTCTTGCTTACGCAACTGAAAAATGGGGAATTGGATATTGCCAGTAATATTGCTTTTTCTAATTTGGAGCAAGTCCAGTCCATAGAGGGGATGCGGGCAGTTATCAGGCTAACTAATGTTTGGGAGCATATGGATTTTAATCTTGATAATGTCTTATTCCAAGATCCGCTGGTGCGAAAAGCCATTGCGACTGCTATTGACCGCCAAGCTATTGTTAATGATGTACTTAAAGGGGTTGCTGCTCCAGCCTATGGTGACCAGTCGCCCTTATCCTGGGCATACAAGCCGCTGCAGCAGCCATCGAATCGAGATGTGAATGCCGCCCGTGAATTATTGGCGCAAGCTGGCTGGACTCCCGGGCCTGATGGGATTATGGTCAAAGCTACGAAAAAACTGGCATTCACTCTTGCTGCGCCTAATGGTAACAGACAACGAGAACAAACGGCGCAAAAAATTGCTGAACAACTTAAAGAAGTTGGAATTGCTGTTACAGTGCAACCGATAGATACACAACTGTTTTTTAGTGACGTGTTAAAGAACCGCCGTTTTGAAACAGCTATTTATGCCTGGGTTGCCAGTAGTGATCCAGACAACCTCAACCTCTGGCACTCGCGAAAAATTCCCAGTCGTGCGAATGGGGCTGTAGGCCAGAACTATCCCGGTTGGCGTAATCCGGAAATCGATAAGTTGACAGAACTTGGGATAAAAACAGTAGATATGAATGCCAGAAAAGAAATTTATTTTCGTATCCAGGATATCCTTAGGGAAGACTGTCCTGTTGTGCCGCTATATTTTAGAGGCAATATTGATGCAGCAAAAGTATCAGTAGTTAACTATCAACCAAACCCTACCCCGGCAGGTAATTTTTGGAATGTATGGCAGTGGGGGTTTGCTACTGCCAAGTGAGTGAACTCGTTTCAGCAGAGCTGAAACATCGGGTGTTCAGGTGGAGAGTCTACTCCACCTGAACTGACGCCGCCTGTAGAGGCGGGAGTCTTGACTCATATATATCACAAAGCCTGCTGTGGAGGTGATAACTATGACTTATCAGTGGCCAGATGATATAATAACTGCTGTTGAATCCGGGCAAATATCTCCGCTCGACGCGTTTAAGAAATTACGTGAATTAGATAGTACTGCTTTTGCTAGCGATTATGCTAAAGATATTCAGTTTAATGTTGAGCAGCGTATTGAAAACATATTGCGCGAACTAGACAGCTTAATTGGCCTTAGTGAAGTAAAAAAGTTAGTACGCGAAATATATGCTTTTATCGAAATACAAAAACGTCGAGAAAAAGAACGATTAAATACTGAGCCGATGGTATTGCACATGATTTTTAAAGGTAATCCTGGTACTGGAAAAACCACGGTAGCCAGAATTATGGGCAAAGTTTTTCGTGAAATGGGAGTATTGTCGCGGGGCCATCTTATCGAGGTAGAGCGGGCAGATTTAGTAGGTGAGTATATAGGTCACACAGCACAAAAGATGCGTGACCAATTAAAAAAAGCATATGGAGGCATATTGTTTATCGATGAAGCTTATTCATTGGCCAGAGGCGGTGAAAAAGATTTCGGTAAAGAGGCCATTGATTGTATGGTGAAATCCATGGAAGATCATAAAAATGAGTTTATTTTAATTTTGGCTGGATACCAAAAGGAAATGGAAATTTTTTTACAAACAAATCCCGGTTTGCATTCACGCTTTCCTATACATATTAACTTCCCGGATTATAATAAACAGGAATTACTACAAATTGCTGAGCAACTGTGTGTAAAGCGTCAATATCAGCTTACTAGTCAAGCCAAATTTGCATTGCTGCATTTGCTTAACCCCCCAGAAACTAATAGTGACGATAAATTTGGCAACGCCCGTACTGTACGGAATATTATTGAGAAAGCGATTCGGAGGCAAGCTGTTCGATTAATAAGCAAACCTTCTACCACCAGGGAAGAATTGATGGTTATTGAACCATGTGATTTAATGGGGGTGGGTATATGCGGGAATGTATGATAATCGGTCGGCCTAATTCAGGAAAAACCTTGTTTGCTCTTAATTTTGCTGGATATCTCGGAATAAGAAATATTGATGTAACTTTCCGAACTTATGAGGGGTTACTCAATTGTCGCCATTTTTCTCTTGACGAAGCCAAACGAGAATTATGTGGAAACTCGTTACATAAAACTCGGTCGTTGCAGTCCATGGTCTTAAACATGAAAGTTGGAAAAGCAACAGTGAATTTTAAGCTTACAGATACCTGTGGTGTCAGCGAACAAATTCACGCTGATGAAAAAATCCGCAAAGGTATGGCTCAGACTATTGGTATGCTGCGTTCGGTTGACCTTATTTTACATGTAGTAGACTTAACGCTTATCCCTAACGATTTTAGTAGTCAATCCTCGATTGACTATGAATTTTATAACTATGGTATGATTTGCAAAGCCTATATCTTGCTTGGAAATAAATATGATTTAAGTTCTGCTAAAAGTAATCTCCCTCATCTAACAGCTGCTTTTCCTAAAACAAGCATAGTACCTATTTCGGCTTTATATAGTCAGGGATTTCGGGAGGTGAAAGCTTGTGTGGCCAGAAATATTTGATTTTTTTTCTACCACAATAGCAGTTGCCTGTTGTTCAGCTGCTATAAAACTAGCCGATGACTACCTAGATAAGGATTATGATGCTATCGCAGGGAAAACTAATTGGGCTGATATTTTTGACAAAGGGACTATGCTTTATGCTATGTTTTTATTAGCCTTGTCAGCAGGAATCAACGCGTCCTTGGCATTGTCTTTGTTTTTGGGCAGTTATATTGTAGGAATGTTTAGTACTATGCATGATAAGTTTCCCAGTCGCTTAAATGGATTTCAAGAATCACTTGTTGCTTTTACTGTTGGCATAGTATTATTGGGTTGGAGCAAAATGCTATTTGCACTTAGCTTTGTATGTGCTATACAATTATTTGATGATTACATTGATGCCCACAGTGACTGTTTATCTGGACAACGTAATCTAGTGAATCGCTATGGAAAAATGGAATGTTTACTTGTAGGGTCAGTTTGTACGCTGGTAGCTTTTGGGCAGAATGAGCAGTTGTTTATTCCAACACTAGTCGGAACAGCTATCGTTTATTTATTGTCACTCCGCCTCAACAAGGTGCGACTATGATACTATATATCATAGTCGGCATATTAACTGCTTTTTTATTAGGGTACATTGTGGGGAAACATTATGGATGGGAAAAAGGTTATATTGAAGCAGAAGCGATAGTGCCATTAGAACTACGCCAACAGTCTTTAGAGAAAGGAAAATGCCTTATTTGTGCTGGAAGCTGGGGAAAAGAAAGAAATTATGAAAATTTCAGCAGGGATTTGGATACTTTATAACAAAAGTACAATAGTAAGTAAAATTAAGGCTACGGTTAGGAGTGTTTTATAATTGCCTGAAGTATATGGAGAAAAAAACGGTTTAAAAAAAGTAATCATCGAAAATTTAGAACAGTTATATGAATACACAGTTCCATTCGGTCAGACAATTACAAATGAATTAGCACAAGCTATGGCCGCTATTGCCGAACAATTAAACAAGGAAATTGCTGTATATATTAATAGACGGGGAAACGTTGTGCAAGTAGCCGTTGGTGATACTAAAACAGTACCCCTGCCAGAAACAGATGGAAGGCGTGCTTTAAATCGGCTAAGCGGTATTCGCTGTATCCATACTCATCCGGGAGGAGATAGTCAATTAAGCAGTGTCGATTTGGCCTCACTAAAAAAAATGCGATTTGATATAATGACCGCATTAGCTATTAGAGAAGGTGTTCTTGAATTTAGTCTTGGCTTCATTTCAGGACATAGTCCTGATAGTTATGAGGTACAGACAGTGGGGCCCTTGTCGTTACCAGAGTTTGTACAGATCGATTTAAACTATCTCACTAACCAAATTGAACATTTGTTGTTGAGTAAAGATGTTAGCTCAACAATAGTGCAAACAGAAAAGGCCCTATTAGTGGGGATTGAGCGGCAAGGCGAATGGGATGTTAGTGATTCGCTTGATGAGCTTGCACAATTGGCTCAGACGGCAGGTGCTGAAGTTGCAGGTTCAGTTTGGCAGAAGCGTAGTCGTGCTGATGCTGCTTTATATATTGGACGCGGCAAGGTGCAGGAGATCAGCCTTATCCGCCAAGAGCTGGGTGTCAATATTATTATTTTTGACGATGAACTTTCACCAGCCCAACAACGTAATTTAGAACAAATCCTTGGTGTTAAAGTGATTGACCGATCAGCCTTAATATTGGATATATTTGCTCAGCGTGCGCGATCTCATGAAGGTAAATTACAGGTTGAACTGGCTCAATTAAAATATAATCTACCACGTCTAGGCGGTCAAGGGTTGGTACTCTCACGCTTAGGTGGTGGTATTGGTACCAGAGGACCGGGAGAAACGAAACTTGAAGTTGATCGGCGACGGATAAGAGCAAGAATTAGTGACATTGAAAGAGAAATTGAAAACCTGAAAACCCATCGATCTTTGCATCGTGAGCGACGTCAGGCTTCTAAGATTCCAACAATAGCATTGGTGGGCTATACCAATGCCGGAAAATCAAGCTTACTTAATAAACTTACCGATTCCGAAGTGTTAGCAGAGGACAAGCTGTTTGCTACATTAGATCCAACAACAAGGCGCGCTAAATTACCAAGTGGGCAAGAGATATTGCTGACAGATACTGTCGGATTCATTCAAAAACTACCCCATCAATTGATAGCAGCATTTCGTGGTACGCTTGAAGAGGTAGTTCAAGCTGATTTGCTGCTTCATGTTATTGATGCTAGCCATCCGCAGTTTGAAAAACAAAGTATTGCTGTATACCAAGTGCTCAGAGAACTTGGAGCTGATAGTAAACCGGTAATCACTGTCTTTAATAAAATAGATAAAATCGACAGTGAATATGTAACTGAACGTATGCTCAGGCAAGCCGATAGTATAGCTATATCGGCTATTGCGGGAACCCATATTGATAAGTTGCTTGCTATGATCGAAGGCAGTATTAAGGCAACTAGTGTTGACGTAAACTTAATTATTCCCTACGATGATAGTGGTTTTATGGCAAAATTATATGCCGTTGCGACTGTAAATTCAGTGCAATACCAGGCAAAAGGCATTTATGTTTCTGCTTCTTTGTCATCAGAGTATTTAGAACGGTATAAGAAATATGTAGTAGGAGATGCGTAACGAATGAATTTATTTTCAGATCAAATTATGGCGTTAAAAGCAAAAGCAATGGAACAGGCACAGCCGTTATTTGCGCAAATTGATGAGATATCAGAAACTAACACGGCCAAGGTACTTGCGGCTTTTCGCAACCATCAAATTTCTGAGTATCTTTTTCGTACAACAACCGGCTATGGCTATGGTGATAATGGACGTGATCGTCTTGAAGCCGTATGGGCAGAATTATGCGGCGCTGAAAAGGCTTTGGTGCGTACTCAATTTGTATCAGGGACACATGCATTAGCCTGTGTCTTATTTGGCCTGTTGCGTCCTGGGGACGAGTTATTGTCCATTACAGGTGCGCCGTATGACACTATGCAGACAGTCATCGGACAGGCCGTTCATACCCCCGGCTCACTGATTGAGTGTGGCATTAGCTATCAAGAACTGCCGATGAATCAGGCGGGAATAGATCTTGAGGCAATTGCTGGACATCTTAAAAATAATACTAAAATGGTGCTGATACAACGTTCACGCGGTTATAGTTTGCGAAAACCATTATCCACTAGTGAAATTAGTGCCGCTTGTGCTGAAATAAAGCGCCATAAGCCAGACTGCATCTGCTTTGTGGATAACTGTTATGGTGAATTTGTAGATACCATTGAACCAACTGCGGTAGGTGCTGATATAATGGCAGGCTCTCTAATTAAAAACCCTGGTGGTGGATTAGCACCATCAGGAGGGTATATTGCAGGCAAAGCAGAATTAGTAGATATGGCTTCCTATCGTTTAACAGCACCCGGCTTGGGTGGACATTTAGGGGCTAGCCTTGCCGACAGCCGATTACTGTATCAAGGTTTGTTTTTAGCACCCCATGTTGTGGCTCAGTCGTTAAAAGGAGCGATATTTGCTGCCATATTGTTTGATTTGTTAGGCTATAAAACATTACCTCGCTTTAATGAACTACGAAGTGATATTATCCAAGCTATAGAACTTGGGTCACCAGAGAAGATGATTGCATTTTGCCAAGGACTACAACAATATTCCCCTGTGGATGCGCATGTACGGCCAATACCCGGAGATATGCCAGGATATACAGATCAGGTAATTATGGCCGGGGGGACGTTTATTCAAGGCTCATCAATTGAACTTAGTGCAGACGGCCCGCTGCGTCCACCTTATATCATATATCTCCAAGGTGGATTGACCTTTGAACATGCTGCACTTGGTATCTTAGGCGCAGCAAATGCTATTATCAACATATAATTTAGACATTTCTTAAATAGAACGAATTCTGTAACAGGAAAAAGGAGAGAAGCGTCGAATAGAGCAAAAGTGTGACTTATTATGGCTTGAAAAATATGTTTTTTTGGTGGTTTAACGTGGAATATATAATTGCCAGTTTGGTTGCTATTTTTATTGCAACATTGATTGTATACAAGGTAGCAAACAACCTATTTGGGCTTGGCTTGCGATTAAAGCCGCTCTTGTTATGTGCAGTATGCGCCATGTTTATCAGCCTGGTTTTACCAAAAATTGTTGTGGGATTTGC
>JAGGAA010000344.1 GCA_017889675.1 Bacillota bacterium
AACGATAACTCCGGCTGCTGCATAAAAACCGATTTTTTCCATGAGGACGGGGACACAGTATGCCCATACAGCAACTAGGATGCGGGCTGCGAAGAATGTGAAGCCTTGGGCTGTAGCTCTGTAGCGGGAAGGAAAAAGCTCGCTGCACCATAATTGGTAAAAAGCCTGTTGTCCGGAACCATTATTAAGTCCGGCAAAGACGGTGAACATTACAACAAGGCCCATGGACATTGACGCTGGCGGGAGCAACCATACAGACCAACCTATTACATATAATATGGCAAGGATGAAATACAACCAGCGTTGGTTTACTTTGTCGCCCAGTTTCATGAAGATGAAATACGTTGATAAAATAGAGACTAGAAATGAACCAACCTGCATGGCATTGGATTGTGCATTTGTCAGCTTGCCGACGTTTTCAAAAATATATGGCATAAAGAATCCCCACGTGCCAGCGCACATATTCCAAATTACATAAACACCGCAGAGAAAGAGAACTGTTTTGAGATTGATGCCTTTGAGTAAAACGGCATAGGATATTTTTTCGACTTTACCTTCCGCTAAAAGCTGCTTTTCTTTTTCTTTAGCAGCTCGCCAATCTTTGGATTCCGGCATATGTAAGCGTTGGTACCATACCCACGCGGCGACCAGGATCAAATGACCGAAAACGATACGGTTGCCCAGAAGCCCAAGATCACTTAAGAGTACCGATAATATTAGTACGACTGCAGGTCCGAGTGCCCAAGCAAATTGTGCCGAACCGCAATGTTTTGCACGATTTTCTGCCGGAGCTTCTTCTGCAATCATTGTCCAAGAGGCTACAACATCGGCTCCTACACCCAAACCTACAATGATATACCCGCCGAGCAGCATTGCGTAATTAAATCCGAATACGATGAACAGCATACCTATTATATAAACGAGCAAATCATAAGTATATACAAATTTACGGCCGTATTTATCGCATAATCGTCCACCAATCAATGCACCGATAGCTGCTGAACCAGCATTGGAACTGAGTGCCCCCAGGAGGCCCACCTGGGATCCATCCATTCCTAAATAAGCTTGCCATAAACTAAGGCCCGCAGCCCCCGCTACAATGGAACCGGCGTCAATATAACTTGTCATTGCAGCAATAATTGTTTTTTTCCATGCGGAAGGTTCTTTTGGTATCATGAAAAATCCCCCTTCTTATTCACGCAATTTAATTTTGTATTTTTAAAATCGCGACATAAGATTTAGCGTTTAGATAAAACGTTTGCTTCGTATTGTTGTATTTCCTTAAACCAATCTTTTTGTTGTGGTACATTTTGCATTTCGCAGTAGGTATCCCAAACATCACCGAATGGATAGGTTTTTAGTTCTTCCATCGTTACCATAAGTTCCGTAAAGTTCTTTTTATCCTGCAATTTTGTAAGTGCTGCATGCGGCATCAACAGGGCATAGAGAAGGGCTTTTTCCATGTTGCGCATACCGACAACCCAGGCCGAAATGCGGTTGATGCTTGCGTCGAAGAAGTCGAGACCAATGAATACACGATCCAGTGCATCGCAGCGAACAAGTTCTTTGGCAATTTCCTTGAGTTCTTCATCGAATAGGATAACGTGGTCACTGTCCCAGCGAACCGGGCGGCTTACATGGAGTGCCATCTGGTCGGCAAAGAGCAGCATGGAGGAGATTTTATCGGATATAACTTCTGTTGGATGGAAATGCCCAGTATCCAAGAGGCAGAGCAGATTATTTTTTGCCGCATAGTTCATATAAAATTCATGGGAACCGACAGTGTAGGATTCAACGCCGATGCCAAATACCTTGGATTCAACGCTGTCGGCAAGATATTCCTTAGAGTATTTTTCTTTAAAAATTTCGTCAAGTGCGTCTTTTAAGCGTTTTCTCGGTCCGATACGGTCTGCAGGAACATCTTTATAGCCATCTGGAATCCACACATTATTGAGGGAGGTGCAGCCGAGTTCTTTACCGAAATGGGCTGCAATTTTACGGGTGGCTTTGCAGTGATTGATCCAGAACTGACGGATTGATGCATCTGGATTGGAGAGCGTCAGATTGTCCGCGGCGTTTGGATGGGAGAAAAGCGTCGGGTTGAAGTCGAGCCCAAGGCCGCGTTCTTTTGCAAAATCAATCCAAGTCTGAAAATGTTTTGGCTCGAGCTTGTCGCGGTCTACTTTTCCCTTCGTAATAGCATAAGAAGCATGCAGATTAATTTTATGTTTGCCAGGAATAAGCCGTAGCGCATTGTCGATATCGTTCATGAGTTGCTCTGGATTTGTTGCTTTGCCTGGATAATTCCCTGTTGCAGCAATCCCGCCTGTGAGTGTGTCCGAGTCAAAACCGGTAACATCGTCCCCTTGCCAGCAGTGCATAGACAGTTTGATTTTCGATAGTTTTTTTAGGGCCGTATCTACATCACATTCACTTTTTTAATATTGAACGACCGTGCAATTGCTTCGCGTGCCTTGGTTAAATCTTCGAATTCTTTTGCTTTGAGCATTTGCGCCAGAATGTTGCCCAGTGCTGTCGCTTCGATTGGACCCGCATAGATATCTTTACCTGTGTACTGTGACGTGAGCTGGTTTAGAAAGCTGTCTTGACAGCCACCGCCTACTACATAAATACTTTTGTAGTGTTTACCTGTAACTTCCTCGATTTCCGCAACTGCATCACCGTAGCATTTCGCTAAGCTGTTATAAACGCAACAAAAATGTGCTTTGGAATACCAAGCATATCCATCAGTTTCCAGTCCCAATCCTGTTCTGACGCATTAACCAGTTGCGTTGTAGTAGCATTGGTATATTCGTTCTTGATCTGTCCTGTTAGTAGAAAATTTAGATATTCAGGAATCATCAAAAAATTTTGCGCATTTTCAAGAAGCCTCGGCTGTTGCAGTTTCATGGCATACAGTTGATAAATCGAATTGAATAGCTGCTTTTGGATACCGTTCCGGCTATAAAGCTCCGCTGCACTAATTGTTTTATAGACTTCTTCGTCTATCCCCTGTGTGCGGCTATCACGATACGCTACCGTATTTCCCAGAACGTTTCCAGCTCTATCCAATAAAACAAAATCTACACCCCAGGTATCAATGCCGATACTTGTTGGAATCCGGTTGAGCTTCTTGCAGCATTTGAGGCCTTCCACGACCTCGTGGAACAGTCGTTCCAGATCCCAGCACAAATGGTTATCTTTTTCAACGAGATGATTTTCGAACCGATAGATTTCTTCAATGCGGATATTGCCGTTTTCTATCCAGCCCAGAATATGCCGACCACTAGAAGCACCGATGTCCACAGCTAAATAATAAGCATTTGCTATATTCTCCTTCATCCCCAACGCAAACTCACCACTCTATCCTGTTATTTAATTTTTGATTTTCTTGTTTTGTCTTTATGCATTATTATAATATAACACGATTAAAGGCAAATCAAGATGTATTTTCTTTATTATTCTTTGTTTAATCATAAGTAGATAGGGCCATATCCAAAATAGACTCACAACCTGTGGTATGAATGGTTTCTACCAATCTACCCAGGATGTGAGTCCATGTCTTGTACATCAATTAAACGCTTACTGCTCAGCCGGCTATATCCTTATTTGCCGGAAGCTTATAGAATAGAAGGGGAATTGATGCTAATAAATTAATTCGATATAGTGCTTCTGTAAATGATTCGCCCATTCGTCGGATGGTTTAGAGTCTGTGACTATATAATCAATGTCTTCAAAGCCAAATAATTTAATAAAGGCTGTTTTATCAAATTTAGTGTGATCGGCGAGCAAGATTACTTTTTCTGCTTGGCTGATCATGCTTTTTTTTAATTCGCTTTCCGGTTCATTGGATTCCATAATTCCTTTATCTAACGACAACCCTTTACAGCTCATAATAGCAATGTCGACGTAATAATTTTGAAGAGAACTATGGGCAACTGGGCCGGTTAAGGCGAGAGAATGGGGGCGAAGAATTCCGCCAGTAGAGATTATGGTAAAGGGAGCACCGACAAAATCATGAGTGATTTTCACCGAGTTTGTAATAATTGTGAGGTTTCTTTTATTTTTAATGGCATGTATGAGTTCCAAACTTGTACTGCTGGCATCTACCATTATGGTATCGTCGTCGCTGATTAATTTCGCAGCTTTTTGAGCGATTGCCTGTTTGAGTTCATGATTCATTATAGTTCGGGTGGGAAAGGGCAAATCTTCGTTTGTATGCTGAGTAAGGATAGCACCGCCATAAGTGCGAGTTAATATTCCGGTGTTTTCCAACTTTTCTAAGTCGCGGCGGATTGTTTCTTCTGTGACATTAAATTGTTGGCTCAAATGAGGTACATAAACTTTCTGTTCTTTGCGAATAAGGTCAATTATGGTTTGGCGACGTTCGACTGCCAGCATACGGATTCCTTCCTCTCTATCCTAATCAATAGTCAAGTTGGTATTTCTAGTATAATGGCAGCGGGGGTAAAATACAATTGTTATGTTACCAACAAAGACAAAACAACACAAACAATACTAAATATACTATAAATTGCCCAAAAGATGTTGACAACAAAGAAAAACACGAATAGAATAGTGTCAAAAACAAAGAAATAGGAACTAGAAAGGTAAGGGATTACTATC
>JAGGAA010000008.1 GCA_017889675.1 Bacillota bacterium
ACCCATAACTTTGTCAAGGTCTGACTCTGTATGTTCAGGGTCTTGTACCTCCCGCCCTAACATCTGATAACCACCGCAGATGCCCACAATTGGCGTACCGCTTTTGGCCAGCTTGATGAGCTCCTGTTCATAGCCATTGTGGCGAAGGTATAATAAATCTTCAGTAGTATTTTTGCTGCCTGGCAGGATAATCAGATCAGGTTTGCCAATCGATTCCCCCTGGCGCACATATCTCACCTGTACATCACTTTCATTAGTTAATGCATCAAAATCAGTAAAGTTGGATATTTTCGGCAACCGCAACACGGCTATATCAAGCTCTCCGACTTTTTCCGTTTGTTCTTTATCCTCCAGTGATACAGAGTCCTCATCATCAATTCCCAGCCTGTCAAGATGAGGTACAACACCAATCACCGGTTTACCTGTCTTAACTTCAAGAAAATCCAATGCTGGTTTCAGTAACGTAATATCGCCTCTGAACTTGTTAATGATAATACCTTTTACTAAAGCACGCTCATCCGGATCTAGTAATTCCAGCGTCCCGACAATGGAAGCTAAGGCTCCGCCTCTATCAATATCGGCAATAAGCAGAACTGGTGCGCCAGCCAGTTTAGCAACACGCATATTAACAATATCATTGTCTTTAAGATTAACCTCGGCCGGGCTGCCAGCGCCTTCAATGACAATGGTATCAAAGTCTTTGTGCAGCTTTTGGATACACTCGGTTACTACTCCTAGAGCCTTCAGACTATAGCCGGCATGATATTCCTTCGCTGACATGTTGCTCACAGGCTTACCCATAACAATGACCTGCGAACAGGAATTACCTGTAGGTTTTAATAATACCGGGTTCATTTCGACCGTCGGATCCAATCCGGCTGCTTCGGCCTGAGCCACTTGTGCCCGGCCCATTTCACCGCCGGTTTTGGTAACATAGGAGTTAAGTGCCATATTTTGTGCTTTAAATGGCGTTACCTTCTGACCATCTTGTTTAAAAATCCGGCACAACGCCGTAGTTAAAATACTTTTGCCAACATGGGAGCTTGTTCCCTGCAACATAATTGCTTTAGCCATTAAGCTCACCCTCCTCCAGACTAACGGCTATTTTTTTTAGTTCAACAACCAAACCACTTACTACCAAATATACTTCATCCGCATTAGCCGCTACCTTTTGATTGACAAGCCCTGCCACATCACGGTATTCTCGCGCCAATGCATTATCTGGAATGCATTATCTGGAACAATCCCTAAGCCAACTTCGTTAGTAACAAAAATCACATCGCAATTTCCCTGTTTAGCTCTAGCCAGTAGTTTTTCAATGCCATTAAGCACAGACTGACGGCGTTCTTCCCTGTCAGTTGGAGCATCAGGCGCCAAGAGCAGATTACTGGTATACAGTGTCAGACAATCAAACAATACCGTTTTGGCACTCTGAACTGCTTTTGCCATGGCCTCATCGGCATTATATGGTGCTTCAAAAGTCGGCCAGTTGGCAGGGCGGCGGCTTTGATGAATACTTACCCGTTCTTTCATTTCATCATCATAGATTTGAGCAGTAGCAATATAGGCTACCGGCCGTCCACCACGAGCGGCATACCGTTCGGCAAACGTGCTCTTGCCACTGCGAGCACCGCCTGTCACCAGCACAATTTTACCTGCCATCGTAACTACATCTCCTGTCCTTGTCTTTCTAGGTACTGCCTGTACTTAGCGCAGCAATCAACAAACCGCTCAGCAGCTTGCCGATTTCCAGCAAAATGCATATGCAAATAGGATGCTACAACATTTTCTGACGCATAACCGCCTTGGTAAATAGCACCTGTCCGCATTTTTTTAAATGCAAAGGCCCACGGAAATTCTTCGCTGCTCATATCAGGAAACATCCGGGAAAAATGAAATTCATGTCCCCGCAAGCTTACCCCTGCCGTACATAGTATATTGTCAGTTAAAGCCTCAGCTTCCACATAGCCTACAGTTTCAAGTTTAGATTGCATCTGACATACTGCTGGAATAACGCCAGCCATATCATATGTCTGATTATCAAAATCTGTTATTTGCCGCATCAGATACATCAACCCGCCACACTCGGCGTATATCGGCATACCGTGCTTAGCTGCCTGCAATATATCCTGTCGCATAACGGTATTGGCTGATAATTCCTTGACGAACATTTCAGGAAAACCACCGCCTAATATGAGCCCGTCTACTGCAGGCAATTTTTTATCGTTAAGCGGGCTGAAAGGAATAATTTCCGCACCAAATTCAGCTAAAACTTCCAGGCTTGATGGATAGTAGAAAGTAAAAACATCATCTTGGGCTACACCAATACGGACTGGTGTCTGATTAAGCTTGACCTTTGCTGGTACACTACGTCTCGGAAGCGGTCCGGCGGTTTTAGCCACAGCCACCAGCTCATCTAAGGCCACCTGCTCTGCCACTTGCTGTCCTATTTTATCTACTACAGCTACCGCATCATGCTCAGTAACTGGTGTCAAACCAAGGTGACGTTCTGGCATACTAAGCTCATTGTTGCGAAAAACTGTGCCGATAACCGGAATCCCCAATCTATCCATTGCCTCACATACCATCAGTTTATGACTTTCTGAGCCAAGCCTGTTAATAATGACACCAGCCAAATCCACTTCTGAATCATACAGTTTAAAGCCTAGCGCAATGGCCGCCGCACTCTCACCCATTGATTTAGCATCAATCACCAGCACTACCGGCGCTTTTAGCAATTTCGCTACAGTTGCCGTGCTGCTAACACCAGCACGCCCGCCGTCATACAGCCCCATAACACCCTCAATAATGGCAATATCATTTCCGGCTGCCGTACTGGTAAATATGTCTGCCAGCAATTCTGGCGGCACCAGCCAAGAATCAAGATTATGCGCACTTTTACCACTGGCTAAGCGATGAAAACCAGGATCAATATAATCAGGGCCTACCTTATAAGATTGGACTTTGAAGCCACGCTTGGATAACGCCGCGAGCATACCGGTTACGATGGTTGTTTTACCAACACCACTATTAACACCTGCAATGACAACTCTGGGAATATTCAATTGGGCCATGCGCACCCCTCCTAAATAGTGCTTATCGTTTAGCGGCCTAACATATACATAACTGCATTGACAGAGGCAGCCGCAATTGGACTTCCACCCTTATTGCCTAGCACAGTAATATATGGTACTGGCGCAGTCGTATGCAGCAATTCTTTCGACTCAGCCGCACCAACAAAACCAACTGGCACACCAATAATAAGCGCTGGCTTAATATTCTCTTCTTTAATCATTTTCAGTACTTCAAACAATGCGGTTGGTGCATTGCCAATAGCTACAATGGCACCATTAAGCTGTGTACCGAATTTACGCATAGCTGCCATCGAGCGGGTAATACCAGCTGCTTTAGCTTCCTGAGCCACGGTCTCATCAGCCACCAAGCAGAACGCCTGCCCACCAAATTGGGCCAACCGGCGTTTATTAATACCTGTGCGCACCATTTCAACATCACAAAAAATATTACAACCGGCTTTCAGTGCAGCAATCCCTGCGGCAATAGCCTCCGGATGCACTTTTATAATAGTAGCATAATCCGGGTCACCGGCTGCATGGATGATTCGCGAATACACCTTGATAGTCTGTTCGTCTAAGTGGAATTCAGCCAGATATGGCGCAATAATTTCCATACTGCGTGTTTCAATAGCCATCGGATCTTTTATGTACGACATCAGTGCTACCTCCCTTATAAATTGACGTTAACTCTTTGTTAACCAATATTGTTTACCCTATTCATTACTTGTTCTTGTGTCTGACACAAATTTCTATAGTTGATATCTGGTCTGCCGATTACAATAATCGATAAATTCAGCTCAATTGCTGCTGCTATTTTAGTATCTGCTCCGCCGATTGTCCCACTATTTTTAGTGATAATGACTTCGGCAGCATATTCTTTAAATAGCGCTATATTAAGTTGCTGAGAAAATGGACCTTTGATGGCCACAATGTCACCTAAATCAAAGCCTAAGTCAACACACTCTTGTATAACATCAGGTTGAGGCAGCACCCGCGCAATCAGGCGGCAACTTGCTAATGATGGTTCGTCTCTAAATGTTTTTAGTGTACGACTGCCAGTAGTTAAGAATATCACCTTGCCCAGACTGGCTGCCAGCTTAGCCGCATGAGCAGCATCGCTGGCAACATATAATCGTTCATACTCTGGAACACAAACCTCTGAACGTTCATACCGAATATATTCAATACCTGTAAGCTCACAAGCCGCCATGGCATTTAGCGAGCCATTGACAGCATAAGGATGACTGGCATCAACAATGACCTTAATGTTCTGGTCGGTAATTAAACTTTGCATACCACCTACTGTCAATGGCCCGGCATGAACACGAATACCCGGCAGTTCAGCTAAGCTTCGGCCATATTCGCTAATTACCGAAACCATCACCTGATGGCTGGCTTTTGCTAAACGCACAGCCAATTCCCGGCCATCAAGCGTTCCAGCCAGCACTAAAATCATAGGTGATAGCCTCGCGGCGTCACCATTTTCCCATCAGCTACATAAGTCTGGCTATTGCCAATGATGACAAGCGAAAACATGTCAATATGTTCATTCGTAAAATGTTCCAAGGTCGAGATTTTCATGTTCTCTTTGGTTCGGCTGGCATGATGAACAATACCGACAGGAGTGTCAGGCCCCCGGTGTTTCAATGCAATTTCGCGCACTGTTTCAATTTGACTTGTCCGCCGGATACTTTTTGGATTATAGATAGCAATAACAAAATCTCCAGCCGCTGCCATCTCGACTCGCTTTTGAATAACCTCCCAGGGAGTCAACAGGTCACTCAAACTGATAACAGCAAAATCATGCATTAATGGTGCACCCAAAATAGAAGCTGCTGCTCCAACAGCACTAATACCAGGAACAACACTAACTTCAGGCTGAATAGTCGCCGGATATTTGGCAACAAGTTCAAGTACAAGGCCAGCCATACCGTATATACCTGGATCACCGCTAGAGATAACGGCAACCTGTTTGCCTTCCATCGCTTGCTCTACTGCCGCCTGGCAGCGATCAATTTCCTGCATCATGCCTGTGCCAATAATTGTTTTCCCTGGCAACAAATCTTTCACCAAGTCCAAATAGGTATCATACCCGACAATAACCTCCGCACATTCGATAGCTTGCCGGGCGCGCGGTGTCATGTCAATAAAACTGCCAGGCCCTATTCCCACCACCGAGAGCTTACCGGCGTGATAGCCACAGTCACTTTGGGATACTTGGTTTTCGGCAAAATCAGATTGCTGGTTTTCCCCGCTAGAATTGCTGCTGGTTCGCATACATTTCCCACTCCTATCTTTTCTTTAACAAAATTTGATAACGACAAGGCATGTTGTTCGATACATTCTTGCAACTGCTCATTGGCAAAAAATTTAATAGGAACCGCCAATTGCTGCGCAGCTGCCAATAGACCAATTTCGTCTGCTTTGACTACTGTACTCCCAATTATTGTCACACTCTTAACACTGCATTTAGCAGCCTGACAGGCCTGATTGATAGCCGACAAAATTTCAGTGCTGGTCGTACCACGACGGCAACCAATACCAATGGCTAAGCTGCCTGGACGCAAATACAGATGTGGTTTGGAAATACTGAGTATCCTGTCGGTAATTACTATGGCTGCATCATATTCCTCAATAAGAGCCAATTCACTGCTATCAGCTAATACAACCCCTTGTTTCGCTGCTAAACAAATATATTTCTCTTGTTCGGCCAATTCGCTATCCAGGAAAAACGTTACTTTGTCGCCATTAACAATGGCCGAATTGATTATTTTTAGGGAATTAAACGGTTCTATCACTAAGTTAAGTTTGACGGCAAGCACATCGGCTGCTGGTAATTTTGCGACATCCGTAGCTGTCGTAATAACCGGCGCAGCTCCGGCAGCCTCCCCCACCAATTGAGTCAGCTCATTGGCACCACCAATATGACCTGACAACAGGCTAATCGCAAAATTACCGCCATCATCCATAACCACTACCGCCGGGTCAAATCGTTTATCCTGGACATAGGGCGCAATTACCCTCACAACAATACCTGTTGCCATAATAAAAAGCAAACCATTATAGTTTGAAAACAGTTCGCCTACCAAATCACTTAAACGACAGTAGGTACGAGGTTCATTGCGCGGGTTGCGCCCAATCTTGGCATAAATATCAACTTCAGTTCCGATAAGGGGCGCTATCCTGCCGGCTAATTCAGCGCCTTTATTGGTTACTGAAATGACTGCTATTTTCACAGCCTACTTGGCCTCCCTGAACATATGTCCAAATTCAGGAGCATAGAGCCTTGATAAAGCGTAATCTGTGCTTAAAACCTTGCCAACAACAATCATGGCCGTGCGGTCAATATTATTTTCCCGCGCAAGCTGGGCAATGTCAGCCAAGGTACTACGGTAGATTTTCTGATCCGGCCAGGAGGCCTTTTGCACAATAGCTACCGGCGTTTCCTTGGTATAACCACCATCTATTAGCTCTTTTACAACATTGTCCAGCATATGCACACTCAAAAAGATGCACATGGTTGCTTCATGACTGGCCAACTTAACTAGCTTTTCTTTTTCAGGTACAGGAGTACGGCCTTCTAACCGGGTAATAATCACCGTCTGAGATACATCCGGCAAGGTATATTCCTGTTTTAAGGCAGCTGCAGTAGCTAGGAAAGAACTAACTCCGGGGATAACCTCAAAGGAAATATTGCTAACTGCCAATTTATCCATTTGTTCCTGGATGGCACCATAAATGCTGGGATCCCCTGTGTGGAGTCTAACTACCAGCTTGTTTTCTTTTACCCCTTGTTCCATAACAGCAATAACCTCATCCAGCGTCATCGATGCGCTGTTATAGATGGCGGCACCATTTTTAGCCAGTGAAAGCAGTGCCGGATTGACCAATGAGCCAGCATAAATAATGATATCGGCCTGTCCCAAAAGCCGTTGGCCTTTGACAGTAATTAGTTCCGGGTCGCCCGGACCGGCTCCAACAAAAAAAACGTTCATTAGTATATCTCCCTTCTTCTTAGGCTGTTATAACCCAGCCTGGACCTATTTACTACAAGCGATTATGTATATCGGATTAAGTGCCTTGAACATATTACTGGTACCTACTGGTTGAATTCGGGTTACCTGGACAGCGCAGGCATCCACGCTGTATTCCTTTTTAGCTCTCATAATATGAAGCGCAGTTGACAGCGTTTCCACCGTGACGGCTGTTATCACCAGCCGGCCACCCGGTTTAAGCAACTTATCAGCACATGCTAGTATATCTGGCAAAAGCCCACCGCTACCACCAATTAAAATAACATCAGCAGTTGGCAATCCATTTAGTGCCTCAGGGGCGGCTCCCAGTATGGCCTCAACATTACTAGCTTTAAATTTAGCGGCATTAGCCTTAATTAATTCAATACCTTCTGCTTCACGCTCAATCGCAAATACTTTGCCCTGTTCGGCTAATAAAGCAGCTTCTACAGACAGCGAGCCTGTACCTGCACCAATGTCAATAACAGTATCGTTCATGGCAATCGTGGCTTTTGCTAATGTTAGTATCCTAATTTCCTGCTTAGTCATCGGAATATCGCCACGAATAAACTGACTGTCTGGAATCCCTAGTCTCTGCGTCATGATTTCACCACCATTACACTATGTTCAAATCCAGCAATTGTTTTTGTCTCAGCCAACGTCGTAGCAACTACTTCTTCATTATCATAGGACAGGTTGGTACATAACCATACACAAGCATTCTTAGGCCAACCATGTTCTAACAAAATACCAGCAATGTTCGCAGGATTATGCTGCGTATCTGTTAATATCCCCAACTTATATCCAGGATGATAGCATAGTACGTCATCAGCCGCCTTACGGCCATGCATACTGATTAAAGCCGCGTCTTGCCAAACCTCAGCCACTCGCGCAAAAGCAAGCTGCACTGAACTAATTCCTGGGATAACAGTAAGACATTCTGCGACAAAACGCTTTCTCATCGCAGTCAACATACTGTAAAACCCTGGATCACCTGATACCATAACAACTACATCCTGACTGGCAAGCTGCTGCTCAATAAAATCAAGCACACCGCTAATATCTTTATCAATCACCTTGGTAACCTGATTAATCGACGCAAACGTATCCAGTGCCCGTTGACTACCGACCAAAATAGTAGCCGCTGCAATTGTCCGGCTGGCTATTGGCAACATATAATCAGGCGAACCGGGACCAATACCGACAATAATTATTCGATAGGTACATTCCATCCTAAATGGCCTCCAATTTCCCGGGCCGTCTGATCAAGGCCCAGTATCTCTCCCTTCAAAGTCACGATGACTGTCCCCACGGTTAAATCACCAAACACATAGCGCATCGCTCTGGCACTAGCCCTTTCAGCTAATAAATTATATACCTTATTCATATTATAGCGAGCAATAATTGGCATAGCTGCTTCTGTTGTAGTCGAAGACAATATCTCTTCAATGGCAGCCTGTGGCGCACCGCTGACAGCCAAATAGGCAGCTAATGTTTCCATCCGGGCATCAGCCATTCGATTATGAGTGTGAAATATTCCGGCTGACACCTTAACAATTTTACCTAGATGACCAAACAAAAGCACCCGCCGCATTCCATACTTCACGGCATGTTCCAACATATGCCCCATAAAATTGCTAGTTTGCACAACCGTTTCTGCTGGCAAACCATACCGATTAATGGCAATATCCTGTCCAATCTTCCCTGGCGCAAAAACGATTTCGTCATATCCCAGCGCCTGCACCACACTGATCTGAGGAACTAGCGAATTCTTAAAAGCTTCTTCAGACATGGGTTCAACAATCCCGGTAGTACCAATAATGGATAAACCGCCGACAATTCCTAATATGGGATTGAGCGTTCTAGCAGCTAATGCCTCCCCGTTGGGAACCGAAATAGTAACAATAGCACCTTTGCCTGCTGGCAAACAATCATTAACTGCTTGCGTAATCATAGTACGCGGTCCAGGGTTTACAGCCGGTTCGCCTACCGGCATAGCCAGACCCGGCTTTGTCACCGTCCCTACGCCCTCACCGGCCCTGATAATAATACCTGGTTGATCAGTTATAATTACTTCAGCTGCAATTTTAACCCCATTCGTAATATCCGGATCATCACCAGCATCCTTAATTACCCAGCCAATACCACCATGTGTAAGCGCATGACTTTCGGCTATTGGTGCTACCAGCATTATGCCTTGCGGCGAAATGACCTCAACTGCAGCAACCTGCTGACCTTGCCAAGCCATTACTGCCGCCTTGGCCGCTGCGGCTGCACAAGTCCCTGTAGTTATTCCTTTGCGCATTTGCTTGTCAGACAATAGAAAAACCCCCTTAGCAGGGGGTATAATACCAAACAATACATATTTTGCCTGATTATTGTACCCACACCTGCCTATCTTCCGTAGGTCCTAACGGCGTGTGTTAGAACAGGCAGGTCTCCTGACTCTGGTTCATCGCCGCCCTAAGCCTTCCCGGTTTCCCAGTGGCAAATTTAGGAGGCTTCCCCATTACAGTGGCGGGACCGTGCCGGTATTACACCAGACTTCCCTATTAAGCACAAAGCACCCATTCCCTTACACTATCAAATTATGTTAGTGGTATAATTCCATATACTTGACTATTTTCCTGCTAACAAGACAATTATTATCAAAATTAATTAAGTACGCCCTTTCCTGCCAAAAGATTACACAGTTGCAAAAAAATCACCCGCTGCTTATCTTGGGTGATTTTCTTCCATCTCTTTTATAGTTTTTCCTTGATGGAATGGTAAGTCCGACCCAAACCATCAGCAAGCGGCATCGCCGGCTTCCAGCCAAGAAGGGTAACAGCCGCCTTGTTAGACAACGTAGAATGATAGATGTCGCCGTCTCTTGCTGGCAAGTAATTCGGTTTTGCTGATTTAGCAGCCGCTTTATTTAATAGTGCGGCAAGGTCATTGACACTAGTCTGCGTCTGCGTACTGACATTATATACCCGGTTTACTGCTGACACCGGCGCAGTAAGCGCTTGGCAATTTGCCTCAGCCACATCACCGACATAAATAAAGTCCCTTGTTTGACCACCATCACCAAAGACATACATAGGCTGCTCTTCCGCTATTTTGCGGGTAAAGATGCTCACTACCCCGCCTTCGCCGCCATCTCCCTGACGTTCTCCATACACATTGGCATACCGGAGAGCAACATAATCAATATGGTATATCTGGCTGTATAACGCAAGATACTTCTCACTGGTGCACTTGGTCAGACCATAAAAGGACCCTGGCTTAAGCTCCATATCTTCAGTAATCGGCAGACTGGCAGCATCGCCATATACAGCGGCGCTGGAGGCAATGGCCACGCGTTTGACGCCTGTTTTACGGCAGGCTTCCATTACATTCACCAAGCCGAGTAAATTAACCTGACAATCAATATCAGGATGCTCAATCGAATAAGGCACAGCCGTCTGCGCAGCAAGATGCAAAACACAGTCAAATTTTTCCCGTGAAAACAACTCTACCAATGTATTATCCAATATATCCATTTGAACAAGCCTGGCTCCAATATTAACATTGGCTCGTAATCCAGTACTCAAATTGTCAATTATGACAACTTCCCAGCCTCTGTCTATCATCTTATCCACAGTGTGCGAACCGATAAAACCAGCGCCACCAGTTACTACTACCTTCAAATTCATCACCCTTTACTGTTACTCAGCCTGGCAAATGACACGAGTTCAATATTCTCTTGTTGCAAACGACTAGCAACCTGGCAGCTGGTCACTGCATGCAGTTCCTGCTGCCAATGGTATTGCCAATTAAATACGCTGTTGAGTGCAGCCTCATCAATGCCAGGATGAACCATAACTTCTGTTATACCTGCAGATAAGTTGTTTATAATATTGAGTAGCAGCCTTTCTTCCATACTGCCGCCTGCTAACATTCCATAGAAATAATCGGGCGCAGCTAAACCAGCCTGCCGGGCCTTAAAACGAGCCAAGCTAGCCAGCGTGCTAAGACCAAAGCGGCCAATCACCCTGCCTGCGCCTGGTTTAAAACCACCTAAGAACACCAGCGATTCAGCCGGTATCCGCATAGCCCGGATATTGAATTCTTTAGCAATACTTAGCACAATATCGAGAATCCCCGGCACCACATGCATGTGCTGATGACTGTCAAGATGAGTAATCTTAAGTCCAGTTGATAGTATTTTTTTCACCTGTCCAGTAAGCTCACGGTGTATATCAACAAGGCGAATATCTCCCAAACAAAACTTTTTTAAAAATGCCGGATAACTAGTATATAACATCCCCTCACCATCAACTAGTGAAGGAATGGAACTAGGTCCAGTTATCGGCAGTCCACCTACAAGGGTAAGATGAACACCAATTCCTAGCTGTGGATGGTCAGCAGCTACAGCTACCGCATGTTCAAAAGCTGGAGCACCGGCCATAATCGAAGTACTTGTTATACAGCCCTTAGTATGGCCTTCAATAATACCAAGATTAATATTTTCATGCAACCCAAAATCATCCGCATTTACAATTAACTGTTTCATATTTAACCTCGAAAAGGACTTCATCCACATAATTGCTGTTAGGGCAAAAAATCCCTGGTATGACTTGATATGTGTTTTCTGATACTAATATTGGTCACATGACCAAATAAAAATTCAGGGAGGTAATCACATTATGGAACAATCCAAACAAAGCAAACAAGCAGCAAGTAAAAGTGAATATGGTACCTTGACTGCCAAGATGGATGCTAACAACGATTACTCCAGTAAAACCGCCGGAACGTCTGGAACTTCCGCTACTTCTTCTACCACCACAGCTTCAGCTACCTCGGCGGATATGAACAAATTAAGCAAACTAGCTAAACAATCGCAAACAGACAGCAGTACTTCAGCCACCAGCTCGAAAAGCGCTATGGCTAACCAAACCTTAACTGCCAAATATGATGCAAATGGTGACTATACCGCTGAATAACCACTAAAACCAAATGCGGCGCCGGACTTAGGCAGGCTACCCTACAGTCTACAGTCTACAGTCCGGCGCCTGTTCTATTAGCTATCTACCCTCTCCGTATGCGCGGCATAGGCGCTATGGTTATGAATGGATTCATAGTTTTCGCATTCAATTTCAAACCACTGAACACCATCAACTTTACGCAGCATTAAGACTAAGTCTCTAAGGACATCTTCAACAAATTTAGGATTTTCATAGGCCTTTTCAGTAACATATTTTTCATCCCCACGTTTTAGCAGAGAATATACCTGACAACTACCTTGATCTTCCATCATTTTTGCTAAATCTTCAATCCAGATAAACTTCCCATTATGCTGTTTAATCTTTACCCGCATAATGCCCCGCTGGTTATGCGCCCCATATTGCGATATTTCTTTGCTGCAGGGACATAGTGAGGTAAATGGTACCGTAATACCAAACATAAAATCCAGATGCTCGCCGCGAGCTAAGTTAGCAGAAAACACGCAATCATAATCCAGCATGCTTTTAAGACCACTCACTGGAGCCATTTTTTCAATAAAATATTTAAAAGTAATATCAATATGGGCGCGTTTGGCCTGCAAACGATCAATTGTGTCTGTTAACATATTGAATTGCAATACCACGTTCATCACAGCTATTTTGGACATCCTTAATACTGGTATTTGTACTGCGTCCCTGGGTCGTTAGCTTCATAATTACTCACTCCTAGCATGATACAAAATCGGATCAATCCGGCCTGCTTCAGCAAACCCTTTTAGACGCAAAAGACAGCTGTCACATCGCCCACAAGCCGCATCTGTGCCTTCATAGCAGCTTGTTGTCAGCTGGAGTGGTGCACCTAGCTTGTCCCCCAATAATACAATATCTTTTTTGGTTAAGCTTATCAGTGGCGTCTCAATCATAATTTTTCTGCCATCTTCCGCTGTTGCTTTAGTAGAAAAGTTAGCCAATTGCTGAAACATAGCAATAAACTCGGGTCGACAATCAGGATAACCTGAGTAATCGAGAGCATTAACACCAATATATACCCGTTCAGCGCCTGTTACCTCTGCATAACCAAGTGCATAGCTAAGAAATATCAAGTTCCGTGCAGGTACATAAGTAATCGGTACTGTAGTTGCACCAATTTCGCCTGCCGGTACAGCTATACTCGCATCTGTCAAAGCGCTACCACCAATAGCCTCCATATTGGTTTCAATAATTAAATGGCGGCTAACCTTATAATGTTCAGCTACGCTAGCGGCAGCAGCAAGTTCTTTTTTGTGCCGCTGATGGTAATTAAAGCTAATCGGTAAAAGTTCATAGCCTTCATTACGTGCAACAGCCATACATACAGTAGAGTCCAGTCCGCCTGACAATAGCACGACGGCCTTTTTATTCATAAGTAATCCCCTTATTTCAATTATTTATTTTAAGCTCTAATAACCTTCACAATACTCAGTGTTTTGTTACATTCTAAATCAATATATTCTTTATCTTCGGTAACAACTATTGGTCTTGCTGCCATAAACTGTCCCAGGTAAATTACTTCAGCCTGGCGACCATCACTTAATTCAACAATATTGCCGATAAAATAGTCGCGAACATTATTTAAAAAAATTGTAACAATCTCCGGGTCGAGTTTATTAAACATTTCTCCAACAACCATTTCGACTACAGCAAATGGCGAACTTTTGCGATGATAAACGCGATCTGAAGTCATGGCATCATATATGTCGGCAACCGCAATAATTTTCGCATATCTATGGATTTGATCGCCTGGGACGGCAAGCGGATAGCCACTGCCGTCAAACCGTTCATGATGCTGGAGAATTCCGTGAATGACGCCTTGGGGAATGCCTGGTTTATCACGCAGCAGCTTGTAGCCACGGGTTGTGTGCAGCTGCATAATCTCCATCTCTTCAGGCATAAGCTTGCCAGGTTTATTTAATATTTCAAGTGGAATTTGCGTTTTACCAATATCGTGAAGCAAACCGGCCAGTATCAAATCCTGCCACTCTTTACCTACATAGCCAAGCCATTTACCTAGTACCCCACATATAATAGCTACATTAACCGAGTGATGAAACGTATAATCATCCTGCCGACGCACCAAATTCATATGATTAATTACACCATGCGCATTAATCAGCGGTTCAATCAAATTATTAGCCAAATCCTGCAGAGTATTTAGTGCAACATCTTTAAAAAATCGGGTTTTAGTAAATGCATCTTTCACTACATTGATAGTATTTTCATAGTCTTCATAGAAATTTTTCTGGACAGCAGTTTCCGGAATAGAAAAATCAATATCTGGTTCAGCAGGCAATGCCTGTTTGATAAATACGGTGGTCACATTCCAAAATTGTAAGCCTTGCAGTATACTGTCTGTTAGAATTGTACCTTCACTTAAAATGACCTTATCATCTGGGGTTAGTACCATCCGGCCAATTTCCATGCCAGCCTCTGCCTCACTCACCGAATATGGTTTGATGCAATACCTTGCCGCCACACTTCTTCCCTCCCCCCGCCTAACCACTGTTTTATTTTTTTACAAATAAAGAAAGTTACAATATTAACAATTATAATTGCACATATTTTCAGTTTTTCCTGCTAACAACCTATTAAATTAGTTATATCTGCTTAAAAGTCTTACAATCCAGCTTCCAAACTTCTCTTAATTTATCCATACAATACCTCTAACAAACTGACAGGGCTTCTTTTAATGCAACCTGCTGGACCACCTTAAGTGGCATTCCTGACTTCTCAGCAATTTTTCGGCAATCTTCGTATTCAGGCGCTACATTACATATTTTTCCCTGGTACGAACTGATTTTCACCTTAACATCTCCCCAAGGTAACCCGATAACAATAAATTCACGGTCAGCCATCGCTCTTGATACCGGATAAAAGCGCATACCAATAGAAGTGGTTTCCTGCAAGATTATCTCTGTTACCTTGGTCTGACAATTTGAAGTAACCAGTACTGATAATGTAGTTGCAGGCCGGTTTTTCTTCATAATAATTGGGGTCAGCCAGACATCCAATGCACCAGTCGCAAGTAACTTGTCCATTATATACCCATAGTTTTCGGGGTTTTGATCATCAATATTGGCCTCAATTACCAAGCATTGTTCATCAGTTTGAATCTTACCTTGGCTAGTTGCGTTATTGTCTCTTGCCTCACCTAAATAGAGACGCAAAACATTTGGAATAGCGAGATTCCAGGTACCGGCACCATACCCAATCTTACTGCTCATAAAACCTTCTGGCATTTTACCAAAACCATTGCCCAGTGTTGCTAGGATAGCGGCTCCGGTAGGCGTTACCAGTTCCTTTTCAATCTCACCCTGATAATAAGGAATACCATGCAGCAATTCGGCAGTAGCCGGTGCTGGCACCGGAATAAGCCCATGACAACAGGTAACAAAACCGTTACCAACGTGAAGACGTGAGGCATAGATTTGCTCAATAGTAAGATAATCGAGAGCCCACGCCGCACCGACAATATCAACAATGGAATCCACTGCGCCAACTTCATGAAAATGAATTTCATGAAGCGGCATACCATGAACTTTGGCTTCAGCCTGAGCCAATCGGGTAAATATAGCTTTACTGGTTTCCTTTACAGCAGCTGTAAGGGTTGAATGATCAATAATAGCAACTATATCAGCCAAATTACGATGTTCCTGTACCGCTTCATCGACTTGAACATCCAGATAGCAGGCGCTGATACCACCTTTATCAACCCTCGACACGCTCAACTGATACCCTGTTACTGGCAGTTTGGCCAACTCAGTCCGCAACAACGCTTCCGGTGCACCGACATCCAGCAAGGCCCCCAGCAGCATATTTCCACTAATACCAGCAAAACAATCAAGATAAATCGCATTACCTTTTATATCCATAGTTATACTCACCTCTGGTGGTTAATCATGCTGGCCATTCGGCCTGCCCCAAAACCATTATCAATATTAACAACAGCCACTCCGGCTGCACAGCTATTAAGCATACTTAACAACGCCGCCAGGCCGCCGAAACTTGCGCCATAACCAATACTTGTTGGCACGGCAATAACCGGTTTCGCCGCCATACCACCGACAACACTTGCCAGAGCACCTTCCATGCCAGCGACCACTACAAGCACATTGGCTTTTTCGATCAACTGGTGTTGGTCAAGCAAACGATGGATACCCGCCACACCAACATCATACACCCGTTTCACTTCATTGCCCATCATCTCAGCCGTAACAGCAGCTTCCTCAGCTACCGGAATATCACTGGTTCCGGCACTCATAATCAAAATGAACCGTTCTTTATCTACTGGTGGTTTCTGGCGTTCAATAGTAATAAGTCGTGCCAATTCATGATACTGGGCATCAGGCACAACTTGCTTTACCGCTTCATACATCGGTTTGGTCGCTCTTGTAGCCAAAATACTATGATTATACTCAGCCAGCTTCTCAATAATAGCCTGCACCTGGTTAACTGTTTTCCCTTGACAAAAAACAACCTCCGCAAACCCTTGGCGCAGCAGTCGATGATGGTCCAGCTTAGCAAATTTCATATCTTCATAAGGCAGTATTTTTAGCTTATCCATAGCTTCATCAAGTGTCAGATCGCCTGCCTTAAACTCCTTAAACAGACGACTCACATAATCCTTATCCATTTCTACACCTCGAAACCTTCCTTTTTGCATAATAGCATCTCTGAGACTTAATGGCAATAATGTCGACATTATTGCACCTGAATTAATCTCTGTTAGACAATAGCATAAAGACATAATGTCCTCTACGAACATTATGTCTTTATAAGTATTCCATAGCAACAGTAAAAATCCTGTTATTTATAAATGATTTTTCTAATTCTGCAATTGAGGAGCAGGATAAGAACTTTCTAAAAGCTCTTCCAGACTCTCAATAATCTTTAGCTGCGTTTCTTCCATTAGTAGAATCCCCTGATTTAGTAAAATTATTTGTGGATGAAACCTAACCGGTATCTCCTGAGCAGCCAACTCCAGATGACCAATAGCAAGTTCCATTTGTTCAGCAGCAACTAAAACTTGACTATCAAGTAATCGCTCCAAGAGTATATAGTGATAGGTTTGCACCAACTGCGCAGCTTGGCTGTAGCCTTCACTGTTATAGTGATAATGAGCAAATTCGAAAAAACGGGTAACAAACTTGGCGAATTCAGGATTGTTTGCTAGCGTCATATTAGCAGCAGCAGCATATATTAGCTTGTTCAGCTCACAAATATAACTATTTTGTAACCTCATTAATGCCAGCAGATTATTCACCGCTTCTGTCCGATTAAACACTATCATCCCCCCAAGGCGGCGTGTCTCAACATTACATTGTATACTATTCGGTTACCGTATATTATGTCACTATCAAATTCAAAGCCGTCACAAAAGTCTGCTGTAAAGGATATCCGTCTCTAATACCGAATATTTGTATAAAAATAGTGAAGGAGGTTCACTGCTATGGCAATGCTTACAATAACTGACAAAGCCTTGGAATATATTAAGTCCCACGGCAAACCGGTATATCTTGAGCTTTTTCAGGTAATTAGCTGCTGAATTGATATACGTGAAAGCCCGGCTGTACGCCTGGGGCAACCGCATGACCCTCACAACTATACTCTTGAAGAAATACAAGAAGTCATGGTTTATATTCCCAATGAACTGCCTGAAATACCACTGACGATTACCCTCACCAGCTTTTTCTGGTTCAAAAAGCTCGTCATTCAAGGCTGGTCGTTAGCATAATGGGAAGCCCTAGCGTTATACGCTAGGGCTTCTTCCTGTTATATCTTCTGTTTTAATGGGTTTAAAATAATTCTGTATTTTATCAACAAGTAAATACACCAACGGGATAATGACCAATGTCAGGAAAGTTGATGTTATTAAACCGCCAATTAATGTTACACCCATCGACGAGCGAATTTCAGCACCGGCGCCAATGCCCAACGCAATAGGTGCCATACCCAGAATCATAGCCATGGTTGTCATTAATATGGGACGCAACCGTACTGATCCGGCCTCTACCAACGCGTCGACAATAGGCATTCCCTGCCCTCTGAGTTGATTAGTATAATCAATCAGCAATATAGCATTTTTTGTTACCAGACCCATCAACATAATCACACCGATTAGCGACATGATGTTTATGGTACTGCCCGTAATTAACAGTCCAAGTATTGCTCCAATCAAGGAAAATGGTAATGATAACATAATTGTCAGTGGATGCACAAAGCTTTCAAACTCAGCCGCTAATACCATATAAATAAGAATAATCGCCAGTACTAGAGCTTTAGCAATCTCTTTAAAAGAATTTTCCATTGTCTGCGCTTGGCCTACCAACTTATGATTATAACCCATAGGCAAATTAAGCCCAGGAATTAACTCTTTGACCTTGGCAATTACTTCACCTGGTGAAACGCCTACTGCGTTGGCATACACAATTACCTGACGCTGACGATCTTCACGATCAATCTGCGTCGGACCGGAAGATAATTTAACTTCAGCAATATCGCCCAGCCGAACGAAGCCATTTTTGCCACTAATGCGGAGATTAGCCACGTCTTCCAGACTCAACCGATATCCCTGCTGCATTTGCACACGGATATCGTAGTCGCTATCAGCTACATTATATTGGTTTTTAGCAGTATCACCCAAAAAAGCCGTTTGCACAGCTTTACCGACAACGGTAGCATCTAGACCAACATCACCTAACCGGGCTGGATCAAATTTCACCTGCACCTCTGGTTCAGATTGCTCACTGGATATGTCCACATCTGTGGTGCCCGGAATTTGTTTTATTTTTTCAGCTAAGGAATTGGCATACATATTCAGCGTATCTAACTCTGGCCCGCGTAGTGCTATTTGCACAGGACGGGAATCGCCTTTCCCCATACCTTGACCTGACGACACGTTGACTTTTAGCCCGTTAACATTACGAAATTTAATTCGAAGTGCATCCATAATTTGCATCATGGAACGAGAACGCTTACCCGAATCTATCAAACGTACGCCAATCATGGATCGATACACCTGACGATTAGTACCAACAACCAGGTAGGCTGATTCCAATTCAGGTATAGCCATAATCTCTTTCTCGACCTGGGCCACTAATTCTTTACTACGTTCAATAGACGTTCCTGATGGCGCTATCAGATTGATACTAAATTCACCTGAGTCATAGGTAGGCTGAAACTCGGACCCTAAGAAAGGTAGTAATAACGCATTAAGCAGCAGCGATAGGATAGCCAGTGCTACCAGCTTTTTGGGGCGCAGTAACGCCCAATACAGCACTTCCCGATAGTAGCTCCGGAGAGTTTCAAAACCTTGTTCCCACTTATCTAGTATCGACTCAAGCCATTGTATACGGCGACCTTGTCCAGCATGACCAGTTTCTAACCAATAAGCGGACAACATCGGCGTAAGCGTAAAGGCTACAAATAGAGAAAAGGCTACGGCAAAAGCTATTGTTAAGCCAAACTGTTTAAAAAACTGACCAATAATCTCACCCATGTTACCTACAGGCACGAACACCGCGAGAATCGAGAAAGTTGTCGCCAAAACAGCCAGAGAAATCTCTTTCGTACCTTCTCGCGCTGCCACTACGGGACTTTTACCTTGCTCCATGTGGCGGAAAATATTTTCAACAATAACGATAGCATCATCAATAAGAATCCCGACTGCCAGGCTAAGCCCCATCAGCGACATATTGTTAAGCGTAAAATTCATGATCTTCATCAAAAAGAAGGTGGATATGATCGAAGTAGGAATGGCAATGGCACCAATCATAGTTGCTCGCATGTTGCGCAAGAACAGGAATGTAATAGCCACAGCCAATAAACCACCAAACACCATAGATACCATGACATCATCAACACTATCCCTAATGTAGACAGAGTTGTCCCGTACTTTTGTCACTTTCATATCTGGCGGCAACACATTCTGCTCTAAATGCTGCATCGACTGTTTTACTTTTTCAGCTACCCCCACCGTGTTGGTACCTGACTGCTTCTGAATGGTAATAATTACACTTGGTACACCGTTGGTTGCCGCATAGGTTCGTTCTTCTGCCCAGGTATCTGTTACACTGGCTACATCCTGCAGACGCACCAAACGGCCTTGCTGGTTGAGAACAACAATGCTTTTAATATCATCAACACTTTTATATTTACCGAGAGTTCTAACAGTTAGCTCAATACCCTTTTCCTTAACATGCCCACCAGGCGTATTGACATTGTTATTGTTGACAGCATCAACTAATTGCTGTAACGAAATACCATACGCCTCAAGCTTACGAGGATCAGCCAATATCTGTATCTCGCGTAGGGCAGCCCCGTAAATACTGACCTCAGCCACACCCTCAACCTGTTGGAGCTGATCTTTAACAATATCTTCAGCAATTTTCCGAATTTCTCCCCGAGTCCTCGTCTCTGAGGATAAACTAAGACTGAGAATAGACTGTGCTGTAATGTCATACCGCTGTACTACTGGTTCATCAATTTCATCTGGCAAGCGCCTCCGGACACCGGCGACTTTCTCTCGCACATCATTGGCTACCATCTTGGCGTTTGTTCCTAGTTCAAACTCAATGGTCGTCTGAGATACCCCTTCTCGCGACACAGAAGATAGCGTCTTAATACCCGCAACTGAACTTACCGCATCTTCAATTGGTTTAGTAATAAGGCTTTCCATCTCTTCTGGCGAAGCGCCTGTATAAGTAACGCTTACTAAGACGATGGGAAAGTCCACATCAGGATTAAGATCAACGCCGAGACTCGGATACGAGTTAAGACCGAATACCACCAGCAACATAACCAGCATGGTAGTAAATACCGGACGTTTTATAAAAACATCAATCATCTACTTGGCAGCCTCCCCTGGAGCTTCCAGTCTGACTGTTGAACCGTCCCTCAATTTATTTTGACCGGCAATAACGATTTGCTCACCGTCTTTAACACCGTCAAGCACCTCAGCCCAGCCACCGACAACAGATCCCAGCTTAAGTGCACGCTGTTGCACTTTGTTGTCAGCCGTAAGTACAAAAACTGTCTTAATATCTTCCTTCATTACCAGCGCTATTTCCGGCACCACCAACGCCTGGCCATGGATCTGAATAGGAACTTCAACCTTAGCAAACATACCTGCCTTCAAAATGCTTTGCGGATTAGGAATCGATATTTCTGCAATAAATGTCCGCGAAGGCATAGCCGCTACCGGCGAAAGACGGGTAATGGTACCAATAAACTCCTGCCCTCCTAAAGCATCGACCCTTACTTTAACAGATGTACCCAGCGTCAGCTGCGCAATCTCAGCCTCGCCTACGGTGGCCTTGGCTAAAAGTGTACTAATATCAGCAACACTAACAATGGCCGTACCTGCTTTAGCATAGTAACCTGATTGCAAATAGCGCTTAACAACTACCCCGCTCCGCGGCGAGTTTACATTAGCGCCTGAAAGTTTGCTAGCATTTAAGGCTAACGTCCCCTCAGCCGCGCGAACCTGACCAACATCCCACTCCCGCTTTGTCCTAGCCGAATCAAGTGTTTGCGCTGAGATGGCTCCCTGCTGAGCAAGCGTCTCCATTCGCCTTAAATCAAGCTCCGACTGCTCAAGATTGGCTTTGGCCTGAAATAAAAGTCCCTCAGCCTGAACTACCTGAGCCGAAAGTTCCCCCATATCAAGGATGGCTATTGTCATACCGTCGGAAACGGTATCGCCTTCATCAACAGTGAGCCTGTCGATACGTGCATCCACTTTGCTGGAAATGTCCGCACTCCATACGGGCTCAAGACTGGAAGAAAAGGTTAACACCGGGGTAATATCCCGTCTGGTTATAGCCGCTACTTCAACAGCCACCACCTGCCCCTGGGATGCCCGCGCTGCCCGTTCTTTATTTGCTTGTGTAGTGCTATAAATCCGGTAGCCGACAATTCCAGCCAAGACTAATGCAATAACAGATACAATGATAATTGCTTTTTGCTTCCTGCTTGCCACCTGCTCATTCCTCCAATTTTTTTGATACCCACTTTCTATTCGACAAGCCCCCACGCTCTCCTGCCTTTATAAAGTAAATTAAATTTTACAATTACAACTAGGAAAATACAAAAATGAGATTACTCCGCAAAACCCACAATGGCTATATTACCCCAATATAGTCATTGCGAGGATGTACAGCGAGGCAATCTCACTTCTTATGGTGGTTGATAATTATGTAACCTGCTCTAATACAGCCTCAATAGTGGCCTCCGTAACCTCATGGGTTATTTCTACATGACCAATTCGGGACATCAACACCCAATTAACCTTGCCATTAAGCACTTTCTTATCTCTGACCAAATAACTTACCAGCTTCTCTGGATGATAACTTGGTGCTGTAAGTGGCAAGTCCAGCCGATTAAGCAGCTTTTTCAAAGTATCCACATGACTTTGTTCGCACAGTCCGACTCGTTGACTGATCAGCGCGGCCGCATGCATACCAATAGCAACCCCTTCACCGTGATTATATTCAGAATAACCACCCTCAGCCTCAATAGCATGTCCGATCGTGTGTCCAAAATTCAAGATCATACGCAGCGCGCTTTCGCGCTCATCTTGAGCAACAATGTCGGCTTTAAGCTTACAGCACTTGCCAATAACAGTTGTAAGTACCGCCGGGTCACGTGCCAGTAGCGCGGCAGCATTGTCTTGTAAGAAAGTAAAAAAATCGCTATCAGCAATAACGCCATACTTAACGACCTCCGCCAAACCAGCCTTCAATTCCCGATCATTGAGAGTGTCTAAGACCTGTGGATCAATAACTACCATATGGGGCTGATAGAAAGCACCAATTAAATTTTTCCCAAGCTCATGATTAACGGCTGTTTTACCACCAACACTTGAGTCCACCTGCGCCAGTAATGTTGTCGGCACTTGAATAAAAGGCACACCGCGCAAATAATTGGCAGCCACAAAACCCGCCAAGTCACCAACAACACCGCCGCCTAATGCAATAATAGCGGACTTCCGGTCAAGCCTCTTGGTAATAGCCTCTGTAAATACAACATTTGCTGTAGCAAGTGACTTTGAACCTTCACCAGGCGGTACAGCTAAAACAGCAGGCTCAAAACCTGCTGCCACCAGACCACTAGACAATTTCTCCGCATAAAGTGAACAGACATTTTCATCTGTCACAATAAGAACTTTATTTCCTAATGCGAGTTTACGCATCAGCTCACCTACCTGGCTGATACCATCGGGAATAATATGAATAATATAGCTATGTGCATCCAGCTTAACGTTAACTTCGGCCACGCAAATGCCCCCCTTCTCTAAGCAACACGATAATTTTTTCTGTCACCTGCTGTGGTGACATACAACTGGTGTCTATTGTATAGTCGGCCTTCATATAAAGACTGGCCCTATCCTGAAAAAGTTTGGCTACCCGTTCAGCTCTATCTTCGCAATCTAACAATGGCCGAACACCACGCCGCGCTGTTCTCTCAAGAATAGTGTCCAGAGAAGCAGTAAGCGAAACAATAACACCGTTATTCTTAAGCCTAACCATATTTTCCTGTTTGAGCACCACGCCACCACCAGTAGCAACAATCGTATTGGTGTAACGGGCTACGCGTGAAATGATTTCCCGTTCTATCTGCCGGAAATAGTCTTCACCATAAAGCTGGAAAATGTCACTAATAGCCAGCTCTGTTTCTTGCTCAATTTTTTTGTCAACATCAATAAAGGGGCGGTTAAGCCGTCCTGCTAATAAGCGCCCGGTGCTGGTCTTGCCAGTACCCATAAAACCTATTAAGACTATGTTTTTCACTTGTTCCTCCCAAAATAGTAAAGCATAGCTATTTTACAATACGCGGGGTAAGAAAAATCACTACTTCTGTATCGCTATGGGATTTGTTAAAATTTTTAAATAAAGCCCCGATGATTGGTAAATCACTAAAGAAGGGTACTGCCTTTTTAGCTTCACTGTCTGTAGATCCAATTAAACCACCGATTACCATGGTTTCGCCATCTTTTAGCCGTACAGTGGTCTCGACCTGCCGGGTAGTAATCTTATATTGTTTAATATCAGACACCAAGGTTGCACTGCTAACTTCGGTCCGCACATCTACTGTTATTAGTCCGTCAGTGTTAATCCGTGGCGTATAAATCAATTTAATCCCAGCATCTACATACTCGGTACTGGTTGTTGTTGTACCATTAGTCAAAGTTTGAACCTGTACGGGAATACGGTCACCAATAAGTATCTGGGCCTTTTTTCCGTTGATCGTGGCAACTTTAGGTTTGGCAAGAATCTTAGCATCACCATTACTTACCAGCGCATTAATGGTTGCCTGGTAATAAAACTCATACGGATTCCCTTCAGGATTACGCCCAAATTGAATTACACCCTTGTTATTAGTACGATTGGCTGAAATATTTCCATTTTCGTCTATAGTTTGCTCTGAATATTGCGGGGTTGCCTCCCACGCCCATTCAATCCCCAGATTTTTTATTTTATCTTTACTAATGGCCAATACTTCAGCTTCCAACGATACCTGCTGGTAAGGTATATCTAGTTCATCCAATAGATTTTGGATTTTATCCGCCTCCGACTTAGTACCAAACAGAACCAATGAATTTGTTGCATAATCAATCGTCAGGCGGTCTAACTCTGTTGATTTTTCATTGGATGTTTCACCAGAAACTGCTGCCGCACTAGTTGTACTGCTTTTTTGTGCGCTAATACTGCTTCCCTCAGTCTTTGTTGCCTTTTCGCCTTTTTTTTCTCCAAATAAAATGGAGCTAATTGTATCTTTAACAGAATCCGGATTGATAAATTTCAACTTAAATATATGTACCGAACCAAATCCTCTGCCGATTTGCTCAGCAACCCCCACAACCAGAACATTGTCGACTAATTGGTAGGTAAGGCCCTTTGTTTTACAGACTAAATTGAGGGCTGAATCATACGGCACATTCGTAAGCTGAATCGTAATCGTACCCTTGACCGAATCATCCAGTACCATATTTACCTTACCAACAGTTGCAAGCGCAGTAAGGACATCCCGTACTTCGCCGTTAGTCACATTTATATTCACTTGAGGATTAGCTGCTAAAACAACTGTTATAGAACAAAAACAGAGCCACAACGCTAACAGCATCGCTTTGTTCAGACAACGCATTGCTTTCACCTTTCTACTGTCAACACTTTTTCACCTTGCGTTCCCCATAACGTAACCGAACTTTCCCCAATTGCTAGTAACTGATACGGCCCTATATACTCTTTAATCTGATAAGAACGGCTATCACCGGCCTTTTTTATTATTGCAACCCTTTGCCCGCCACCGGTCACTATTCCAACAAGCTCAACTGTGATTTCCGGCATTGCAGTCTGAGACGAAACAGTGCTCAAAACACTAGTATTTCTTGCCGGTGGCGATGAAGCAGGAACAGACATCACTGGTTGGAATTCTTTAGGAACAGCAAACGGATCACGCATCACTGGTGGTGCCGGATAATCCATTACTGGCTGAGCCACTTCTTGTGAAATAATACTGTGTTGAGAGTTGTCTGGAACACTACCTGAAAACGCGGCCAGCCCCGGCGGCCAGAAAAAATAACCTACTACCGCTACTATTAGGCAACCGCTAATGAGTAACTGAGTACTATGTTGCCGGAGATTAAGCCTCACCACAATACTCCTTTCTTTAGAAAGACCGCGGTTATTCACTCGTTAATTCGTATTTTATAGTTATTAATTGCCTGCCGCATGTCCTCAATGCTGTCACCACCAAATTTCTCCAATAGAGACTGGGCTAGAACAATTGCCACCATAGCTTCAGCCACAACGGCTGCCGCATGAACAGCACACACATCACTGCGCTCGGTATTGGCCTTTTTTGCTGTTTTATCAGCTATATCTACAGTAGCAAGTGGCTTCATTAAGGTCGGAATGGCCTTCATGACGGCTTTAAGAATAATTGGCTCACCATTACTAATGCCACCTTCAATACCACCGGCATTATTGGTACAGCGATGATAGCCTTGCTGGCTTTCATAATATATTTCATCATGCGCCTGACTTCCTGGCAAATTGGCATAAGCAAACCCAGCCCCAAATTCAACCCCTTTGATGGCTTGGATCGACATAACCGCAGCCGCCACGCGGGTATCCAGACGCCGATCCCACTGCACATGACTGCCTACACCTGGCATAACATGGTCAGCCACAACCTCAAAGATGCCTCCTAGGGAATCGCCTGACGTCTTCGCCTTGGCAATCGCATCTATCATTTCTTCCTCAGTTTGCGCACCGCCAATGTTTAAAACACGTGAGGTTATAGTGATACCAACCACAGCCAAAAGCTGCTTGGCAATCGCACCCACCGCCACACGGGCTGCAGTTTCACGAGCACTGGCCCGCTCCAAAATGTCTCGGATATCTTGACGCTGATATTTTAAAACACCAGGTAAATCAGCGTGCCCAGGTCGGGGAGTTGTTATCTTTTCCCCTTGCATCTGCCCAAATACCGCCATTCGATCCTGCCAATTCTCCCAGTCACGATTTGATATAACCATTGTCAACGGACTACCTAATGTACTGCCAAACCGTACTCCCGAAGTTATTTCAGCTTTGTCTTTTTCAATCTTCATGCGCCCGCCTCGGCCAAACCCCTGCTGTCTGCGGGCCATTTCCTCATTAATTTGATCCAAATTTAATGACAAGCCTGCTGGAATACCTTCAATAATAGCGGTAAGCGCCGGTCCGTGGGACTCGCCAGCTGTAAGAAATCTAAACATATATTACACCTCTTTCGAGAGATTTATTTTTTAGCTGGTAAAGCTGAATTTTTTGGTTGCTTTGTTTCTGCATTTTCCTCAGCTACACCAAAGCTGTAGATATTCATAGTGAGTTTTACATCCAGCATTCCCTGTTTAGCCTGGATATTTGTATGACTAATAGTAGTAAATCTTTGGTTGCTTTCAATGGACTTAACAAATTCCAACAGATTAGCAAAGGAACCTCGCAGAAAAATTTCTATGGAGATTTCCCGATAGCTTGCTTTATTAACAGCAGCAAGCGGTTTAATCTCAACAAGCTTCATATCTTTTAGCTTGGATACCTGTTCGATTTCTTTGATAAATTCACCAATTTCCAACTGGTTTGGTAATTTAGCATCCAATTGCGTTAGTTTAATGTCAAGTTCTTTTAAATGTGCACTGGAATCTGGATGCTGTTTGGCATAGGTTTCAATGACTTTTAGCCTCTGCTGTTCTATTTGGTGCCTAGCAGCAAGCGTAGTCATAGTTGTACGCTGCGGGACAACTATCCAAATATAAAAAAGCAAAGTAAAAAGCAGTGCGCTCCCCCCCAGCAACCATAACTTATACTGGGTTAGTGCCTTACATTTTATTTGTAATTTAACCCGCCAATCCATTCGCCCTATATCCCCTTGAGCTTTACAGTCATCTCAAATTTCGTATAGTTAAATTCACTGTCTTGCTCTGCTTTAATGAGTACCGGTTCTGTTACTAGTTTATCATTCTCCAGGCTATCAAGATAGTTAGCCAAATCAGGGTACGTCATGGCATTACCTTTGACTAAGATACTGTTTTTATCACTGGCGGCAAGTTCTGTAAGCCATATTTGCGGCGGTGTAATTATGCCAAAATGGCTAATCATAGCATACCCCGCCTTACGTTCACCAGTAATGGCAACTAAGGTCTTCTTCTTTTTATCAATAGCCAGCTGTTTGCTAACAGCCAGTTGCATATTGTCCTGAGTAGGACGCAACAGGCTATATTGTTGATGCGTTGCCTCAATATCTTTTTCCAGGGACCAAATAGTATAGCAATTATAGGCAAAAATACTGCCATATAACCCAAACAGCGTTACACCACATAGCAAAACAATTCTTTGGAATGACCACTTTGGCAACCGCTCTGCTAGTGGCAGCAAATTAATGGTTATCATGGCTTACATCCGCGGATAGCTAAACCAATTGACATAGCAAACTGCAAGGCCATGTCCTGCAAATAGTGCTCATCAAGACCTGTGGATGACAGTACAGCAGTTAACGGATTATGCAAAAAAACTTGCACCCCGCCCAGCTTTGCCGCAATATATTGCGGTAAGTTAGCAAGTTTGGCTCCACCCCCGGTAAGATAAAGCCGATCAATGACTACCTCTCTGTTTTGAACCTGGTAATATTCAACCGTGCGCTGCACTTCGCGAGCCAGCTCGTCTACAAGCAAAGCAAGTTGTTGATGCACAATAGGCAGTTGCCCTTCAAAGTCAGGATGTTTTAATTGACTAGTTTGACAATATTTCAAACGTTCCGCCTCAGAATAGTCGAGTTCAAGCGTTCGCATAATTACCTCAGTAAAACTGCGCCCGCCAATGGGAATAGACCGACTGACGGCTGGCGAAGCTCCCTGAAACAGCATTAACTGTGATACATGGGTACCAATATCAATGATCATAGCGTTATCCGCATCACGCAGTGTACGGTATATAGCCAATGGTTCAATATCAATAGCAATCGGCTTACAATCAGCCTGTTTCACAACATTGACAAGGGTATTTATCAACTCGTGAAGAGCGGCCACCAGCAACACTTTTATCTCAAGTTCATTGTTTCCTGGCCCAACTACTGCAAAATCATAATAATAACTACCTGGCTCATAAGGAACATATTTCTCCATATCCCATTTTATAGCTTCTTTGAGTTCTTCCTGCTTCATTAAGGGGAGTATGACCTCCCTAACGAATACCGAACGGCCGCTGACGGCAACAACGACCTCGCGAGAGGCAATACCGCTATTGATAATCAACTGTCGAATAATCTCTGTAAGGGCTGGCGCATTCGTAATATATCCCTCTTCAACAATGTTCTCAGGCAAATCAAGCAAACCTACCGCTCGCAGTTCGGTTTTGCCATGACCAAATGCAACTTCCGCTGCTTTGACATAACTTGAACCAATATCAATGCCGACAGCACTAACTGGTTGTTTGATTAACCAGCTAGCCAGCTTGCTTTTAATAGTAATAAACTTATTTGGCATCATGATGTGGCTTACTAGCCACAATCAGAACAGCATGGCTAATGGCTGTAACGATATCGATATTAAATTGTTGTTCCAATGATTTTATTCTGGTAAAGGTTTCGCCCTGAGTGGTCACAACGTACCGGGGTGGCAAAAAATTAAGTGCAAGTGCGGCAATGTCATAACGACATTTTTCACAAGTACAAATATTTCTATGGCTATCCAGCACCTCAGTAAGACTCTGAAAAACTAAATCTTCCATATAATTTTTAACCTGCATAATGATACCTCCCTAATGATAGTTCCAAAAAACAATACTTATTGTCGGAACAATAGTAGCTTTTACTACCACCTTGCGAACAGAATTATTGACAGCACCTTGTGCTTCTATAAGAGTTAGAGTAGATGGAGTACCTGCAATAATTGTCAACCGATATTCCCCATTGCCTTCCTTATATGGATTGATAGGCTTCCAGTTAGGGTTTTTAGATAATTCGACAATAGCATAGCGTGCTCCTGCTTCTGCCAAGTACTGAGCCGCTATACCATCACGATAATTTGCCGCCATATTCACTTCAGTACTGCTCATACTAATAAAG
>JAGGAA010000084.1 GCA_017889675.1 Bacillota bacterium
GGCGCTGACCGCGTCTTTTTTTGACAATGACTGATTGATTTTGTGTACACGGTCGTCCATATCATGTTCTAAAGCTTCAATCACTTGTTTCATGGCCGCAATAGTAGTAGCTAAATGCTGTTGTTCTTGGAGAAAATCGGGATGGTTGCTCATAGGGTTTACCTCGCGTTAACGTAACATTATATTCCAGGTCTGTTACAATAGTATAGGACTATATTATTATGTTTAGCAAGTGGTTTTGTAATGCTTGCCAAGTAGTACTGAGGAAGGGAATCAGTTATAAGTTTTGGGAGTCTTGGAGGCATTATAAAACAAGGGGTGTCAAGTATAAAACCCGGCACAGGCGGCCCGTATGTATACGTCTGGCACCCCTCGTAACTCCGTACCCCCCTGGCCTTTGCCGGAAAAAGCGTTCCGCAGGAGAAAAGCCGGGCGGTATTCCGTAAAAAAATCCGTACTGTCTGAGCGTAGCGAGTTTACGGATTTTAGGGTTTGGGTGCTCATATGCGCCGCTCTGGTATTTCTTATGGAGGGCGGATTTGCAGCGCTCGAGGCTGGTTTTGTTCGCAGCAAGAATTCGTTAAATATTATTATGAAAGTAATCATGGATTGTACTGTTGGTATGTTGGCATATTTTGCCGTTGGTTTTGCCATAATGTATGGTCTGGATAAAGCCGGTGTCATCGGCTGGTCAGGTTTCTTTTTAAAAGGAGACATGGAGTATTTAGGATTAAAAATACCTGTATATGCATTTTGGCTGTTTCAGGCGGCTTTCGCCATTGCCATGGCGACCATTGTGTCTGGTGCGGTGGCTGAACGCATGAAGTTTATGCCTTATTTAGTTTTTTCGCTTATTGCCACAGCTGTTATTTATCCTATTGCCGGGCATTGGGTATGGGGTAACGGCGGCTGGCTTAATAAACTTGGCATGCTTGATTTTGCCGGCTCGGCAGTGGTCCATTCATTAGGTGGCTGGGCCTCGTTGGCGGCGGTAATGGTATTAGGGCCGCGGACAGGCAAGTTTGGTAAAGATGGCTCTGTACATGTTTTGCCAGGCCACAATCTGCCCTTAGCCGCGCTTGGTGCTTTCCTATTATGGTTTGGCTGGTTTGGTTTTAATCCGGGCAGTACTTTGTCCGGGCTGGACTTGAATATTGCCCGGATTGCCGTCAATACCAATTTGTCGGCTGCCGCTGGTGGTACAATTGCTGCGTTATATACAGCGGTAAAATGGGGCAAGGCTGATCCCAGTATGGCTATTAACGGAGCTCTAGGTGGCCTTGTTGCCATCACGGCTGGCTGTGCTTTTGTGGAACCTATCAGTGCTATCGTTATCGGTGGTATTGCCGGTATGTTGGTGGTGTTTGCTGTACCGCTGCTTGACCGCCTACGGGCTGATGACCCGGTTGGTGCCATTGCTGTGCACGGGGTCTGCGGTACCTTTGGAACAGTGGCTGTCGGGATTTTTGCTGAAAAAGGTGGCCTGTTATATGGTGGCGGCCTAGGACTGCTTGGTGTACAAGTTCTTGGTGTAGCGGTCGTATCGTTGTGGGGCTTTGCTGCTACCTATACGCTGTTTTCTGTTCTCAAGGCAACAGTTGGTATACGGGTATCGGTGGAAGAAGAGACAGAAGGCTTGGATATGAGCGAACATGGCATTACGGCCTATAGTGATCTGGAGTGTAATCCTCTTACTGCTCTTGGTCCTGTAGCCAATATCGGAGGGCTGCCAGTAGTGCAGCACCAGCTTGCAGAAGAATAGGTTATAACCACCGCATTAAAAAGTTTTAACAGGCACATGTAGTTTTCAATAAATAGACTAAATCAGCATATCTCGCTTGACGGGATATGCTGATTTTTTTACAATGGAGTAAATTGGCAAAGGGAATAGCGTATTACTGGTGGAATTTCTCAAAGAATAGCAGGTAAACTAACTTTAACATGTCGTATATAGTTGGAAAGGGGTTTCTGGGTGCAGGAAAAATTGCAGCAACTTCCATATTATAAGTGGATGATTTTTGGTGTTATTAGTATAGGCATTTTCATATCGACAATGACGTCTTCGATTGTTAATGTTGCTTTGCCGCCGATTACTATTGCGTTACATACTGACATTCCCACAGCCCAGTGGGTGGTAACGGCATATTTGCTGGCAATAACCAGCTTGTTACCACTTGTGGGGCGGCTTGGCGATGTATGGGGGCGGCGGACTATCTATGGCTATGGTTTTATCGGTTTTGCCGCAGGTTCATTATTGTGTGGTATGGCTAATTCGATTGGTATGTTGATTGGCTTTCGCGTAATTCAGGCGATTAGCGCTGCAACATTGATGGCTAATGGTATGGCCATTGTGACGGCAAGCTTTCCACTCAAGGAGCGCGGTAGGGTACTGGGAATGATTGGCACTATTGTAGCGTTAGGCAGTCTGAGTGGTCCAGGCTTAGGTGGACTGATTGTCGAAAATTTTGGCTGGCATGCTATCTTTTTTGTCAATATTCCCATTGGCATGCTAGGCTATGTTGGAGTGCGACTGGTTTTGCCAGTTGATCAGGATTTGCAGCAGGAGAAAATTGATTATCTTGGAGCGGCTTTATTTACGATAGGTATGGTTAGCTTTTTATTGGCGTTAAGCTATGGCACCAGGTGGGGCTGGCTTTCAATGAGAACATTTGCCTGTATGGGGTTTGCCAGCGTCATGTTTATCCTATTTATTAGGCAGGAAAAGAGCATTGATTATCCGATGCTGGAATTGTCAATATTCAAGAATTGGGAGTTCTCCGCAGGCAATCTGGCTGGGATGCTCTCTTTTATGGCCATGTTCAGCAATACCCTGCTGTTACCATACTTTCTGCACGATATATTAGCTTTTACCCCAGCCAAAACGGGGCTGATTATGTCAGCTTTTCCTGTGGTTATGGCGGTAGTTGCACCGCTTAGCGGCAGTTTATCAGATAAGGTTGGTACAGGTCCGTTAGCTACTACTGGACTGGGAATATTGGCGGTGGGCTTGGTTTTGACTGCCAAGCTTCAGCTAGATACTACGTTATGGCTGATAATGGCCTCACAAGCCCTTATGGGCTTGGGCAACGGCCTTTTTCAGTCTCCCAATAATAACAGTGTAATGAGTGCTGTAGAGAACAGGCAGCTGGGGGTGGCAGGTGGTATCAATGCCTTGGCGCGGAATTTTGGCATGGTATGCGGTACGGCGGTAGCGGTGTCTATTCTAGAATACCGGCGGTCTGTCAGCCTTAGTAGCTTTAGTCAGCCAACGCTGGCGCAGCAGGTAGCGGCTTTCATGGATGGATATCAGGCCGCATTGCTGGTGGGGGCTGCCTTGGCTGTTGTCGGAGCCATAGTTTCCTTTCGACGGTCTGGAAAAAATACGGCAGGAAAATCATGAGCAGGGATCTTGCGACGAAGCTCTATATTCCGTAATAAAGAAGTTTGCGGGCGCAGCAGGGGAAAAAGCAGTTGTGCGTTACTTGGGACCTGATAGAAGTGGGGATTTTAGCTGATTACAGCGATATATACTGAGACTGCGTGTAATATAGTTATCCTGATACACCAGGGTGTCTAGTAGCACAACCGTGGTAAACAATTGTTCAAGCTGGGGAAGTTTTTCGGGGCTGCCAATATAGACGGCTTCTCTGATGGTTTTGCCTGCCAGTTGGGCTTGCCAATAATCAAAGTTGGAGGGCGGGGCAGTGGTAAGAATATATACTGAGGGTTGGCCTTCCAGGTAGTACCAGGCCATGGAGGCGTTTTGATAGCTGTCACTTAAGACTAGGGTGTGGCCGGGCACAATATAGCTGCTGGCAGATTCCATGATGTTGCTGTAGCCCAAATATTGTTTTTTAAGTATAAGCTCTTTGGGAAGAACGGGGAATATTTCCGGGAGTCTAACTAGTGTCAGCAAGAGAATGGATAAGAGTAAGCCGATGGCTATCAGACGCTTTTTTTGCTGCTGTGCCAGCCAATAACCCAGTAACAGGCTGCCTGTTATATAGGCAGGAGCCGGCCAATTGGCCTCCGCTTTTTTGAACATGGCTGTATAGGTGAAGAAAGCCAGCGAGAAGATAAACGGCCAGAAAAGAAAAGCTAGCTTTTCTTGTTGCGTGTTCTGCCTGATTTTGGTCAGGGTATAATACAGCATGGTTAGAAAAAATACGGGATTGGCCAGGCCCAGCTGCCCGCCGATAAACTCACCCAGGGTAGCTGGATTAAAGATACGCTGTTCGGCCATGCCGTGATTAAACTGATATGCGAAGGAACTCCAGTCATGCTGCCAGTTCCAGATAATAACCGGCGAAAAAACAAGAAGTCCGAGCAGGATAGCTGTATAAGGTCCTTTGGTGCCAAGGAGAGAGCGGTAACGGGTTGTGGTTAAAAATAGAAATAGGCCTGGCAGCAAGAGTATGCCAGTATATTTGGACAATAACATCAGTCCGCCGCTGATACCAGCCCAATACCAACAGTGCTGCTGCTGCTGGAAAACGGCTTTGTAGACAAAATAAAGGGTGGATGTCCAGAAGAGCAGTAGGGGCGGGTCGGGGGTCATAACCTGGTGGCCCAGTTGGGTGAGCGGCAGAAATAGAAAGATAATAAAGCTATAGGTGGCTGCCTCAGGTGAAAATAAGTTTTCCGCCAGTTGATAAATTAGCAAGCAGGTGAGTGACATGGCAATAACAGCACCCAAGTGAATAGACCATTCTTGGGCACTGAATAAGGTTGCTATTTTAATGAAATAAGCAGCCATGGGGGGATGGTCAAAATAAGATAATTGCGGGTTTTTGGTCCAAATCCAATAATAGGCCTCATCCACATGCAGGGGTAAATAAGCATTGTAAACCAGGTTGCTTACTAGGCTTATGACAAAAAGAATAATCAAAGTATAAGGCATATGTCGCTCCCCATTATTGTTGTATATTGATGTTTTTGCCAATAGGCTAGTTCATTTTACCATATTTCAGAACACAATGTAGAGTAAGGCTGGTGATACCATGATAAAGGCAGGACGGGTGTTTCAATTTTGGCCTTTGATAAAACTTGTGCGGGAAAATGCCATAATTTTATTCTATGCCTGGCGGCATCCGCAAACTCCGCATTATCTCAAGGGAATACTGGCAGCAGTAGTTGTTTATTTGCTCAGTCCGATTGATATAGTGCCTGATTATCTGCCGTTTGTGGGCATTGCCGATGACGCTGCGCTATTCACTGGTGCCATGATATATTTGACTAATTTACTGCCAGCGTCAGTACTCACAGACAGCAGACGGCAAAGTGAAAAATGGCGCCGGCGAATGCCCTATATTATGGGCGTGATTGCGGTAGCGGCTGTGGCCTGGATTGTTATAGTTGTGATGGTTGTCCGTAAATTGATACAGTAAGCAGTAAAGAACAGCAGAACCAAGGGATGAATCGGGTTTACCTCACTTGCATAAGGAGGGCGAGCATGAAGTATGATTTTTGTGATTTGGTGAATATAAACAAACTTAATACGCTAATGCAAAGTTTCTATCAAGCGACAGGAATCCCGTCAGGAATCATTGATGTTAGAGGAAATATATTAGTGGCAGTTGGGTGGCAAGAGATTTGCCAAAATTTCCACAGAAAAAATTTGCATTCCGAAGAACTATGCAGGCAAAGCGATGAGTGCATTAAGCAACAGCTTGCCACGCAAACGACTGACAAGCCCTATCTGTGTTACAAGTGTCCCCATGGGTTAATTGATGCGGTTGCCCCTATTATTATTGACGGATTACATGTGGCCAATGTTTTTCAGGGGCAGTTTCTATTTGAAAAGCCTGATGTGAATTATTTTATACGCCAAGCTGAGCGCTATGGTTTCGATAAAGAGGCTTATTTGGCGGCTCTTACCAAAGTTCCTATATATACTCATGAAAGACTTGATAATATTATGCGGTTTTCTGTTGAATTTGCAGAAATGATCGCTGATTTGGCAGTGCCTCGCCTTCGACAAATTGAACAACAGAAGCAAGCATTGCAGCGAGGCGATGAACAAATCTTTATGATATTTAACAGTACGCCGAATGTAGCTATCCAAGCCTATGACGAGCATGGTAACATCACCTTCTGGAATAATGCTTCAGAGCAATTGTTCGGGTTTAGGCAGGTAGAGGTAATCGGACGGCCTTGTAAAGAGATACTGTTAGACGATGAAGATGCGGGAGTATTCATTTCTATCTTGCAAGAGATTAACCTTACTAATTTGTTATATGGACCTAGTGAGTGGACAACCAAACATAAAAGTGGAAATGAGAAATTTGTCTATGCAACTTTGTTCCCGATCAGATTGTCTACAGGGAAGAAAGAATTTATTTGTATGGATATAGACATAACAGAGCAAAAGCATTTTGCGAAAGAAATTGAACGTCTTGACAGGCTGAATTTGATTGGAGAAATGGCAGCTGGCTTGGCTCATGAAATAAGAAACCCGATGACAACTGTTCGCGGTTACTTGCAGTTGTTGAGGAATAAACAGTGCTACCAAGAACATATAAATCGGTTTGACCTGATGATTGAAGAATTAGATTGCGCGAACAAAATTATCACGGAATATCTTTCTCTAGCCAAGAACAAGTCAGTTAAGAAAGAAACACATGATTTAAATCAAATAATTAATACATTGCTTCCCTTACTGTTTGCGGAGGCAAATCGAGAAGGTAAAGTTATTCATTGGACGCCGGGTGACATTCATACTTTGTTATTGGACAACAATGAAATGCGTCAGCTTGTCATTAATCTAGTGCGGAATGCTTTGGAAGCCATAGATTGTGGCGGGATTGTACAAATAGGTACTTTCATGGATAATGGGACGATTGTACTACAGATTCAAGATAACGGCAAAGGAATTCCGAAAGAGGTATTAGATAAGATGGGCACGCCTTTTTTTACCACAGCTTTTTTAACTCAACCAGGTCAGATGTTATTTGGAATTAATACAACTGATAATGGACGTTTGGTTATTTTTGGCGGCGGTGTGCCTATTATTGAAAATGGTCAGGTAGTAGGTGGCATTAGTGTAAGTGGTGGTTCAGTAGAACAGGACGTTAATAATTCATCGCTTTTTCTGTTATCCTATGCTTTTTAATATCGTGCCACAGATTAACGGTTACAGTCAATTTTAATGTTCATAGTTCTTTTAAGAAAAAAAATAGCCAGCG